>NZ_QTKI01000589.1:0-2112 GCF_010820945.1 Rhodopseudomonas sp. BR0C11 | reverse complement strand
GGGACAGTGAGCAGCAGCCCGGAAGCGACGAACAGCCAGAAGTCGTGAATGCCGAGCATCTCGGTCCCATTCCCATGCGCGTTTCCCGCCATCCTCCGGCGATCGCGCCGGCCGTCAAGGGCCACCGCCGCACGCGAAAACTCGGTACGGGCGCGGGCGGCCGGACGGCAAAAAGCCGCTTTGTTAAGCTGATGGAAACCATCACGGCGCCTCCTGCCCGGGGGCCTCGCAACAGGTGGGATGCAATCGGCGATGACGGGACATAACCGGCTGGCAACTGCCGCGCTCGCGGCATGGTTCGGCGGCGTGGCGCTTTCGGCCACGGCGGCGCAGGCGCAGTCCGGCAATCCTCTGAACTTCCTCGACAGCATTTTCGGCAATCCGTCGCCGAGCCGCCCAGCCGCGCCCGGCGCGAGCGCCCCCTCCGGCGGCAGCTCCGCTGCCCAGCCCTGGAGCGGAGAGGACGGGGCCTCCGGCCATCCGCTGATGACCGCCGCCGCAATCCGCGAGGCCGCGGCGAATTTCGACAATTGCGTCGCGGCGATGTGGCCGGACGCGGCGCGCCGCGGCATCTCGAGGGAATCGTTCGAGCGCTACACCGCCGGCCTGTCGCCCGACCTGCGGCTGATGGACCTGATGGATTCGCAGCCGGAGTTCACCAAGTCGATCTGGGATTATCTGGACATCCTGGTCAACGATACCCGCCTCGCCAGGGGCCGCGAAATCCTGGCGCAGTACAAGCCGCAGTTCGACGCGGTCGAGCGCGCCTACGGCGTCGACCGTTACATCATCGCGTCGATCTGGGGCATCGAATCTAACTACTCGACCCAGATGGGCGATCGCTATGTGGTGAACTCCACCGCGACGCTGGCCTGCGTCGGCCGCCGCCAGGCGTACTTCAAGGACGAATTCCTCACCGCGCTGGAGATCCTGCATCGCGGCGATCTGCGGCCCGAGCAGCTGCGCGGCTCATGGGCTGGCGCGTTCGGCCCGACCCAGTTCATGCCGACGGCATTCAAGCGCTTCGCGGTCGACGCCGATGGTGACGGCCGCCGCGACGTCGTCGACAATCCCTACGACCTGATCGCCTCGACCGCCAACAACCTGAAGAAGGACGGTTGGCAGACCGGCCAGACCTGGGGCTACGAGGTCGTGGTGCCGAAGGGCTTCAACTACATGCTGGCCGACCGCCGCCAGACCCAGACGCTGGCGCAATGGGAGCAGATGGGGCTGCGCCGCGCCGGCGGCCAGCCGTTCCCGCGCTCGGGCGAAAAGGCCTATCTGCTGGCGCCGGCCGGCGCCGCCGGTCCCGGCTTCCTGATGCTCACCAATTTCCGGGTGATCATGAAGTACAACCCCGCCGAGGCCTACGCGCTGGCGATCGGCCATTTCGCCGACCGGCTGCGCGGCGGCGCCCCATTCGTCCAGGACTGGCCACGCCAGGAGCGCGCGCTGTCACGCACCGAAAAGCTGGAATTGCAGCAGCTCCTCGCCCAGCGCGGCTTCTACCGCGGCACACCCGACGGCCAGTTCGGCTCCGAAACCCGCAGCGCACTGCGGAATTTCCAGGCCTCGATCGGCGCACCGGCGGATGGGTTTGCGACGGGGGAGATGTTGGAGAGGTTGAGAGGACGCTGAATTCAGCGCGTCCCTCGAAGGCCAGGTCTGACGAGTGATTACTGCTGCGGGCTCGGCGTTGGTGCAGCACCGGTTGTTGTGCCAACTCCACCCGCGGTCTGCGGCGTGGCGTCGGTGGCGGTGACGCGCCACACCGTGTTGCCGAGGTCGTCGGCAATCAGCAGCGCGCCGACGAAGCAGGCGATCGGGACAGGCACCACATCGGATGGATCGGATGCGCGCCGATCCGCGCGGTCGATGCCAGTCGGAGTGAGTTTGCAGGGCCTGAGTTCGCGGGAAATGCGTCGTCCGCCATGGCGAGAATCCGCTGCCGTCTTCCTGACAGGTGCGAACACCGGCGGTGCCGCGATGTTCCTGACGACGGCGGAGTAAGCGGGCCCGTTCACGGCATTGTTTGCGGCACGCATGTCGGGCGCAGACCGGCGTCCGGCTTGACACCCGGCAGCGCGCCGCCGATCCTCCGCCGCATGATCC
>NZ_QTKI01000059.1:0-17343 GCF_010820945.1 Rhodopseudomonas sp. BR0C11 | reverse complement strand
AAACTGGAACTGACGTGACCGGTTGGGCACCTGCTCCGACTTCGGCTAGACTTGGACGCGATGGAATCGAATGCCGTTCAAATGATTCTGCCGCGCGATCTGCGGCAGTCGGAGACCGCGCTCAGCATTGCGCGCGGCACGCAGCGGCTGCTGCGTTCGCTCGGCTTCGCCTGCGTCAGCGAGCTGCCGCTGCCGTCCGGGCGGCGCGCCGATCTGGTGGCGCTGAACGAGCGCGGCGAGATCTGGATCGTGGAGATCAAATCGTCGGTGGAGGATCTGCGGGCCGATCACAAATGGCCCGACTACCGGGCGCATTGCGACCGGCTGTTCTTCGCCTTCACCCAGGATCTGCCGTGCGAGATTTTTCCGGCCGACACCGGGCTGATCGTGGCCGACGGTTACGGCGCTCATCTGCATTGCGAAGCGCCGGAGCACAAGCTGCCGGCGGCGACCCGCAAGGTGATGATGCTGCGCTTCGCGCTCGCCGCCGCTCAACGCCTTGGCCGCCTCGCCGACCCGCAGGGATTTGCCGAAGGGTCGTAGCTCCGTCATTCCGAAGGCGCGGCGTAGCGGCGAGACCGGAATCCCGTTGGTTTCTTCGCGCGTCAGATTCCGGGTTCGCGAACTTCGTTCGCGCCCCGGAATGACCAGGCTGATAATCGATAGAGGCTGTGCTTAGCGTGGCGCGCGCTTGGCGAGGATGCGCTGCAAGGTACGGCGGTGCATGTTCAGGCGGCGCGCGGTCTCGGAGACATTGCGGTTGCACATCTCGTAGATGCGCTGGATGTGCTCCCAGCGGACGCGGTCCGCCGACATCGGGTTCGGCGGCGGTTCGGATTTCTCGTTGCCGGTCGAGAGCAGCGCCGCAACGACGTCGTCGGCGTCCGCCGGCTTCGACAGATAGTCGACCGCGCCCATCTTCACCGCGGTCACGGCGGTGGCGATGTTGCCGTAGCCGGTCAGCACGATGGCGCGGCAATCGGGCCGCTCGCGCTTCAGCGCCGAGACCACATCGAGGCCGTTGCCGTCGCCGAGACGGAGATCGACCACGGCGAATGCCGGCGCCGCCTTGCCGATCTGGGCGAGACCGCTGGAGACGCTGTCGCAGGCCTTGACCGCGAAGCCGCGCGTTTCCATGGCCCGTGCCAGCCGGTCGAGGAACGGCTTGTCGTCCTCCACGATCAGCAGCGAGCGATCGGTGTGGTCATTCAGTTCGGGAATGGCGTTCACGGCGGGGCTCCTCGTCGAGTGTCACAAGATATGGGGGTGCGACACCGCGCTGCCAAGAGCGTGCGCCTGCGACCGGAGCGCGCGGGGCGGATCAAGCCATTGTTTCTTCGGTCTTTTCGATGGTCTCGAAGCGGTTCCTGGGCCAGCTGAGCTGGACGATGGCACCATGATCCGGGAAGGTCTTGTTACGGAACTCGACCTTGGCGCCGGTTCGCTCCAGCAGCGTCCGGGCGATGAACACGCCGAGGCCGAGGCCTGACCGCTCGCGATTGGGATCATCGGCGCTGCGGCGGCGTGACAGATAGGGCTCGCCGATCCGGCGCAGCACGTCCGGCTTGATGCCCGGACCGTCGTCCGACACCACGATCTGCACGGTGTCGGCGTTCCACCAGGCGTTCACCTCGACGGCGTTGCGGGCGAAGTCGACGGCGTTCTCCAGGATATTGCCGATGCCGTACAGGATCGCGGGGTTGCGCATCACCACCGGCTCGGGTTCGCCGTGCTGCGCCAGCCGGATCTTGATGGCGATGCCGAAGTCGCGATGCGGCGCCACCGCTTCCTCGATCAGCGTCGACAGCGGCATCCGGTCGAACGGCGCGCCGGCCGACGACAGCTGAGCGATCTTGCCGAGGATCTCTCGGCAGCGCTGCGCCTGTTCGCGTAAGGTCCGCAGGTCGGAGGCCATCTCCGGCGGGGCGGTTTTTTCCAGTTCGCGCGAGATCAAGAAGATGGTCGACAGCGGCGTGCCGAGTTCGTGCGCGGCCGCAGCGGCGAGGCCATCGAGCTGGGTCAGATGCTGCTCCCGCTCCAGCACCAGTTCGGCCGCCGACAGCGCGTCGGCGAGCTTGCGGGCCTCTTCGGTGACCTGGAAGGTGTAGAGGCTGGTGACGCCGATCGCGAGCAGGATCGAGAGCCAGACGCCGACCAGATAGATCCGCGGCAGCGCCACCGGCTCCTCGCCGGCCCAGGGCAGCGGCGAATGGCTGTAACCGAGGAATGCCGCGCAGCCGGCCGCGAAGATCCCGAGCGAGATCGTCATCCGGGTCGGCAGCGCGGTGGCGCTGATCAGCACCGGGCCGAGGAACAGGAATGCGAACGGGTTCTGCAGGCCGCCGGTAAAGTATAGCAGGCCCGCCAGCTCGGAGATGTTCAGCGCGAGCAGCAGCGCGGCGTAGATCGGCTCCATCCGCTGCATCGGGTTGAAGGCGATCTGCAGCGCGAGGTTGACCAGGCCCGACACCGCGATGATGACGATGCATGGCATCACCGCGAAGTCGAATTCCAGCCCTTCCGAGACCACGAAGATCGCGGCGAGCTGGCCGAGCGCCGCCAGCCAACGCAGCCGCAGGATGGTATCGAGGCGAACGTGGCGCCGCGGATGCCGGAAGTCGGCGGAAATCAGATCATCGGACATGGGCCGGACAGTAGCGTCGGCGGGTCGGTATGCCAATTGACGCCGCCCGCGGCGGATCGCCCGGCGGCACGCTTGCGCTCACCGCCGGCAATCGCCAAACAGGCTCCATGATGGCGATCGATAGCGTTGGCCGGGTCGACAACCCGGCGGGGTCTTCCTCCGTATCTGCGGCGATTGAAGTCTCGCATCTGGTCAAGACCTACAAGACCACGCGGGCGGTGGACGACATCTCGTTCCGGGTGCCGCGCGGTAGCATCACCGGACTGCTCGGCGGCAACGGCGCCGGCAAGACCACGACGATCGCGATGATCATGGGGCTGGTGCTGCCGACCGCGGGGCGGATCCGCGTGCTCGGCTGCGCGATGCCGGAGCAGCGGGCCGACGTGCTCGGCCGGATCAACTTCGAAAGCCCCTATGTCGACATGCCGTCGCGGCTGACGGTGCGGCAAAACCTGACGGTGTTCGGCCAGCTCTACGCGGTCCCTGACTTGCGCGGCCGGATCGCCGAACTCGCCGCCGATTTCGATCTGACCGACTTTCTCGACCGGGCCTCCGGCAAGCTGTCGGCCGGGCAGAAAACCCGGGTGGCGCTGGCGAAGGCGCTGATCAACCAGCCCGAACTGCTGCTGCTCGACGAGCCGACCGCCTCGCTCGATCCCGACACCGCCGACTGGATCAGGTCGCATCTGGAGAGTTATCGCAAGCGCCGCGGCGCCAGCATCCTGCTGGCTTCGCACAACATGCTCGAGGTCGAGCGGCTGTGCGATCGCGTCGTGATCATGAAGCGCGGCCGGATCGAGGACGACGACACCCCGTCGGCGATCATGGCGCGCTATCACCGCTCGACGCTGGAGGAGGTGTTTCTCGACGTCGCCCGCGGCCGGGCACGGGATGCTGAATCATGAGAAGTCTGATCGCCGGCCTCGAACTCGGTCACGGCCTCGCCTGGCATCGCATCAGCGCCATGGTGCTGCGCTATTGGTACCTGCTGCTGTCGTCGTGGCCCCGGCTGTTCGAGCTGGTGTACTGGCCGGCGCTGCAAGTGATCACTTGGGGCTTTCTGCAGAGCTACGTGGCGCAGAATGCCGGGTTCTTCGCCCGCGCCGGCGGCACGCTGATCGGCGCGGTAATCCTGTGGGACATTCTGTTTCGCGGTCAGCTCGGGTTTTCGATCTCGTTTCTCGAGGAGATGTGGGCGCGCAATCTCGGCAACCTGATGATGAGCCCGCTGAAGCCGCTCGAGTTTCTGATCGCGCTGATGATCATGAGCCTGATCCGTCTCGCCATCGGTGTCGTGCCGATGGTGGTGCTGGCGATGACGCTGTTCGACTTCAACCTGTTCGGCTTCGGCCTGCCGCTCGGCGCGTTCTTCTGTAACCTGATCTTTACCTCGTGGGCGCTCGGCATCTTCGTGTCGGGGCTGGTGCTGCGCCATGGGCTCGGCGCCGAGAGCATCGTCTGGAGCCTGATGTTCGGCGTGATGCCGCTCGCCTGCGTCTACTATCCGGTCGCGGTGCTGCCGCATTGGCTGCAGGTCGTCGCCTGGATGCTGCCGCCGACCTACGTGTTCGAAGGCATGCGGGCGCTGCTGATCGATCACCAGTTTCGCGGCGATCTGATGCTGTGGGCGCTAGGCATCAATGTGGTGCTGTTCGTGGCCGCGTTCATCAGTTTTCTGGCGATGCTGAACAGCGCCCGACGCCACGGCTCACTGATCCAGAGCGGCGAGTAGGATGAATCCGGACAGGCCTGTGGACTGTCCGTGCTTACTTTTTACGCGGTGAAGCGCATATTTCGATCTTGTGATTGACGCGCCTGTACCCAGCCGCCACTATGTTGCGCTGCACGGGGTTACGAGGGACACGACACGATGCCGGTTGTCATTGGTGAATTTGGTCGCCCGCCGGAGATGCCTGCGGAAGTCAGTCCGGCGCTGACCACGCCGATGTACTGGTTCTACGAGATGGCGCACGCCTCGCTGAATCCGGCGCGAGCGATGTCGGACGCGACCAAGCTGGCGTTCAAGAACCCGCTCAATCCGTGGAGCCACACCGAATTCGGCAAGTCGATCGCCGCGGCTTGCGAAGTGTTCGAGCGCACCACCCGCCGCTATGGCAAGCCGGAGTGGGGGCTCGACGACACCGAAGTCAACGGCATGCGGGTCCCGATCGAGATCCACAATGTCTGGGAAAAGCCGTTCTGCCGGCTGCTGTATTTCGAGCGCAAGCTGGAGCGCCCGCTGCGCCATCCGCAGCCAAGGTTGCTGATCGTGGCGCCGATGTCCGGCCACTACGCCACGCTGCTGCGTGGCACGGTCGAGGCCTTCCTGCCGACCCATGAGGTCTACATCACCGACTGGGCCGACGCCCGGATGGTGCCGGCGGCGGCCGGGCGGTTCGACCTCGACGACTATGTCGATTACGTCATCGAGATGCTGCAGACGCTGGGCGGCAACGTTCATGTCATGGCGGTGTGCCAGCCGTCGGTGCCGGTGCTGACCGCGGTGTCGGTGATGGAGGCCAACGAAGATCCGTTCGTGCCGCTGTCGATGACGCTGATGGGCGGCCCGATCGACACCCGCCGCAATCCGACCGCGGTGAACAATCTCGCGGCCGAGAAGGGCATCGACTGGTTCCGCAACCACGTCATCACCAAGGTGCCGTTCCCGCATCCGGGCTTCATGCGCGACGTCTATCCGGGGTTTTTGCAGCTCAACGGGTTCATCAGCATGAACCTCGACCGGCACATGGACGCGCATCGCAACCTGTTCAACCATCTGGTTCAGGGCGACGGCGACCTCGCCGACAAGCACCGCGAGTTCTACGACGAGTATCTGGCGGTGATGGATCTGACCGCGGAGTTCTATCTGCAGACCGTCGATCTGGTGTTCGTCAAGCACGCGCTGCCGAAAGGCGAGATGACGCATCGCGGCAAGCTGGTCGAGCCGTCGAAGGTCAAGCGCGTCGCGCTGATGACGGTGGAAGGCGAGAACGACGACATCTCCGGTCTCGGTCAGACCGAGGCAACGCACGGTCTGTGTTCGTCGATCCCGGATAATCGGCGCGTGCACTACGTGCAGAAGGGCGTCGGCCACTACGGTGTGTTCAACGGCTCGCGTTTCCGTTCGGAAATCGTGCCGCGTATCTGTGATTTCCATGCGTCGTCGGCGAGTGATACGCCGGCGCGCGCGGCGGAGTGATTACTACGCGTCGCCATTAGCAGGCGCTGTGGATGACGCGTTGCTGCTGATCAGTTTGCGCTGATAAATCAAAGCGCAAGCGGCCTGATCGGTTGTGTACATAGCCTGGGGGAATCCGGATTCACGGGTTCCGCAAGTAGTGAGGAGTGAGTCACCTCTCAGGGTATCGTTTTGAATCGAAATTCGCGAAAATTTCGAGTTCCGAGCCCCATCACTTAGGGGTGCGACATCGGCTTTGCCCTGTATATTGGGCAAATGATTTGTTTTTGCGCCGAGCGCTTCCCATGGCGGCGGTTATGGCAGATTCCAGGGGACCTTCTTTTCCCTGGACCTGCAGACATGGCCCGCGCACTTCTCTATCGGCGCCCCACGGAGCCGTCGACGATCCCCGTCCGACACGGCTCGCAGTTCTTCGCCGTTCGCATTCGCCGCCACCGCCGCGCGCGACGTTACACCTTGCGGATTCATCCGAGCGATCGCGAAGCGATTCTGACGATGCCGCCGCGCGGCACGCTCGCCGACGCCAAGGAATTCGCCCAGCGTCACGGCGCATGGATCGCCGCGCGTCTCGGCCGGCTGCCGAAGGCCGCGCCGTTCCTGCCCGGCACGCTGGTGCCCCTCCGTGGCCAGGACCATAAGATCGTGCACCGCGCAGGGCGCGGCACGGTGTGGACCGAAGTGCGCGAGTCCGGCGAAAAGATCCTGTGCGTCGCGGGCGAGACCGAGCATATCGAGCGCCGGGTGCTCGATTTCCTCAAGCGCGAGGCCCGCCGCGACCTGCAGAAGGCCTGCGATCGCTACGCGCCGGAGCTCGGCGTGAAGGTGACGCGGCTGTCGATCCGCGACCAGTCGAGCCGATGGGGCTCGTGCACCTCGGCCGGCTCGCTGTCGTTCTCGTGGCGGCTGATCCTGGCGCCGACTTATGTGCTGGACTATCTGGCGGCCCACGAAGTCGCGCATCTGGTCGAGATGAACCACTCGGCGCGGTTCTGGCGCGTGGTCGGCAAGGTCTGTCCGCAGATGGAGCGCGCCAAGACCTGGCTCGACTCCTACGGCAACGACCTGCACCGCTACGGCATCAGCGACTGAGGTGCGCTGGACGCGGGCGCGCTGCCCGCGTCGCCCTCACCCCAACCCTCTCCTGCAAGCGGGAGAGGGAGCCGGCTACGGTGTGGGGAGAGGTCAAGCCACTCAGCTATTCTTAGCTATCAAACAAACGCTTATTCGGGTGGCAGACGCTGCTCCATTTGCGGCGCGCTCCCTCTCCCGCTTGCGGGAGAGGGCTGGGGTGAGGGCTGCCACGCAGACTGAGGGCTGCCGCGCGCCGCTCAGATCTGCACGACGCATCACCGCCCGAACAGCCGATCCATCAGCCAGCCATCGAGGCCTGCGTCCGCCTCTGGCCGCACGTTGGCGCGGGTCGGCGGAGGCATGCGGCCTGCCCCGGGGGGCGGCGGCGCGTTGATCACCTGGGTTTCGCCGCGCGGGCCGGCCTGCGCGATGGTGCCGCCGCCTGTGGGCGGGGCGTTCAGTCCGCCGCCGAGGCCGGCCGGCGGGCTGCTCGCGATTGGGCCGCCGCTCCAGTCGCCGGGCAATGGCTGCGGCGTCTCGCCCTTGAGCGCTTCGCGCATGAACCGTGTCCACACTTCGACCGGCAGTCCGCCGCCGGTGGCCTTCTTGGTTGGTGAGTTGTCGTCGTTGCCGAGCCAGACGCCGGTGACGAGCGTCGAGGTGTAGCCAAGGAACCAAGCATCGCGGAAATCCTGGCTGGTGCCGGTCTTGCCAGCCGCAACCCAGCCCGGCAGGTCGGCCTTGTGGGCGGTGCCGGAGCGCAGCGTTTCCTGCATCATGGTGTTCATCATCGCTGCCGCGCGCGGGTCGACAACCCGGCTCGCCGGCTCGTCGCTGCGGACGTACAGCACCTTGTTGCCTTGCGCGGTGCGGATCCGCTTCACCACATGTGGCGACACCAACAGTCCGCCATTGGCGAAGGTGGAGTAGGCGCCAACCAGCTCGGTCAGCGTCACTTCCGAGGTGCCGAGCGCGATCGACGGGTTGGCGTCGAGCTTGGAGGCGATGCCGAGCCGGTGCGCGGTGCGCACCACGTTCTTCGGCCCGACTTCGAGCCCGAGCCGCACCGCCACCGTGTTCAGCGACATCGCCAACGCCTGGGTCAGGGTCACCGCGCCGAAATATTCGTGGGTGTAGTTCTCCGGCTTCCAGCCTTTGAGGTCGAGCGGCGCGTCCTGGCGAATGGTGTCGGGCGTCAGACCGGCTTCGACAGCCGTCAGATACACGAACGGCTTGAACGCCGAGCCGGGTTGCCGCTTGGCGGTGACGGCGCGGTTGAACTGGCTGTCGGCATAGTTGCGCCCGCCGATCATCGCCCGCACCGTGCCGTCCGGTGTCATCGCCACCAGCGCGCCCTGGGTCACCTTGTATTTGACGCTCTTGGCCGCCAGCTCGTCGATGATCGCCGCCTCGGCCACCGATTGCAGCCTCGGATCGATCGAGGTCTCGACGATGATCGACTGGTCGATCTGCCCGACCAGATCGTCGAGCACTTCGGTGATCCAGTCGGCAACGTAGTTGATGGTGCCGGCGCCGGTCGGCTTGACGGTGTAGACCGGGTTGGCGATCGCGGCCTGGGCCTGCTTGTCGGTGACGAAGCCGGCCTCCGCCATTGCGGCGAGCACGATCTGCGCGCGCTTTTCGGCGCCTTCGGGATTGCGGTTCGGTGCGAGGCGCGATGGTGATTTGACCAGGCCCGCCAGCATCGCCGCCTCGACCAGCGTGACGTCCTTGGCCGATTTGCCGAAGTACTTCTGCGCCGCGGCCTCGACGCCGTAGGCGCCGGAACCGAAATACACCCGGTTCAGATACAGTTCGAGGATCTCGGCCTTGGAGTGCTTGCGCTCCAGCCACAGCGCCAGCTCGACCTCCTGCAGCTTGCGGGTCAGCGTGCGATCCTGGGTCAGGAACAGGTTCTTGGCGAGCTGCTGGGTCAGCGTCGAGCCGCCCTGCGACACGCCCCGGTGCAGCACGTTGGTGACCGCGGCGCGGGCGATGCCGAGCGGATCGACGCCGAAGTGCTGATAGAACCTGCGGTCTTCGATCGCGATGAACGCCTTCGGCAAATACGGCGGCAGCTCCTTGAGCGCCACATTGGTGCCGGCCTGCTCGCCGCGCACCGCCATGGTCGAGCCGTCGTCGGCCACGATGGTGATGGTCGGCGGCCGCTTCGGGATTTCCAGCGACTGGATCGGCGGCAGATGCGCGCCCACCCAGACCATGACGCCGACCACGGCGAGCACCGCCCAGATGCCGGCGACCGCGCTCCAATACACCACGCGGCCGATCGCCTGGCGCACCGACGCGATCACGCCCTTGCGCGGCTTGCGCTTGCGCGCGCCGCCGCCGGCTTTGCCCGCGGGCTTCTTCTTCGGCTTGTCGTCGGCCACGTTCACCCGATCCTGCGGCGTCAGGCGCATGTCGGCGAGCGATTCACCGGACCCGAATTTCGGCTCTCGCCTCTCGCCGGCTTTTTTCCTGCCCCACGCCATCGCATCGTCCACGCCGACCGTTGCAAGCGACGCTAGCGAACCCGGTTTAAGGCCCGGTAAAGCGAAGGTTAAAGCCAGGTTCCCGATTTGACGGAACCGGCGCAGACTTGAGGCATCTCAAGACCTTGCGCTACAGCTCTGCGATCGATGCGGCGCCTGCCGACCGTACAGAAGGAACCAGTGATGACCAGGGTGTTGAGGACCGCGGAGGAGATCGAGGCGCTGCTGCTGCAGGACGTCCGCGGCCAACGTCACTGCGACAAGGTCGAGGCGATCCGGATTCGGCCGTGCCAGCCCTGTGACGACACCAATGGTGCGAATTGGAAGGTCGCCACGGTCGATCCCGGCCAGGCCAGCCGGGAATTTGCCGGCGCCGCGGTGATGACCGCGATGGACCGGCTGCAGCGCGAAGTCAGCGCGATCCCGTGGGAGTAATCGCGAGGTCAACACCACCGCCCGGTTCTGATTTGGGCAGAGCCGTTCCTTTGGTGAATGCCGAGCGGCTGTGCCGCAATCGGGGATCGGCGGTTAGTGATAGTTGCGGCGACGCGGCGCGGCGCCGATCTCGCCCATCAGCCAGCTCTTCATCTTGGCCCGGCTGGCGAACCGCTTGGCCTCTTCGAGCAGCTCGTCGCGCTCCTCGCCGGCCGGCGTCAGCGCGGCCTCAATGTACTTGGCGACCGCCAGCTCCTCGAGCTGTTCGACGGTGAAATAGCGGTTGCTGGTGCTGTCTGCTCTCATGCTGATCCGCCGCCGCCGGCAGCGCCTCCACTCAACGGCTTCCACTCCCGTCTGTTGGCGGCATTCGAACGCGATTCGGGCAGGCTGTCTGTGCAGAATTGGTCGATACCCGGCGATGTACCGGGGCGGAGAGGCCGCCTTCTGGTATCCGGCTGAGTAAGTCGTCCTCTGTGAGGATCAGGAAACCGCTCTCGGAGAGCGGTTTTGCCACTATCGCAATCGCAGGGCGAATCCGGGGCGCGAGTTCCACCCGCGACCCGGAATGACGTGCTGCTGCCGAACTGATCGCAGCGATTACATCGCCGCGTCGTCCTCGATGATCGGGCCGAACAGCTCCCAGCGCTCGCCGTTGAATTTCATCATCCGGAGCTGCTTATTGACGCGGAAGTCGGTCGGCGAGGTGTTGACCGACATGCCCGGCAGCGACAGGTCGCCGACGACATTCTTCAGGTTGGCGGCCTGCTTCATGACGTTCTCGCGGGTCAGGTTGTCGCCGCACTGCTTGAGGATGGTGACCAGCAGCTCCGCGGTGCTGTAGCCGTAGCTGTTGACGGTATTGAGCTTGTCGCCGTCCGGATAGTACTTGTCCATAAAGGCGAAATACTTCTTCACGCCCTCGTCGTTGGCCCATTGCGGGTCGGCAGGGTCCTTGCCGTAATTGACGCTGATGATGCCCTTGGAGATGTCGAGGCCGGCCGGCTTCAGCGTGGCCGACACCGGGCTGGCGTTGATGTCGAGGATATGGACCGGATTCCAGCCGAGGTCCGCGACCTTCTTGATCGCCTGCGCGGCGAAGCGCGGCGTCGAGGCGTCGTACAGCAGCGTGGCGCCGGCGGACTTCAGCTTGACGATCTGCGAGTCGACGGTCGGATCAGTGAGTTCGTAGGAGGCTTCAGCGACGATCATCTTGTCGGCCTTGTCGCCGAGCGCGGCGCGCAGGCCGGTGACGTAGTCGCGGCCGAGATCATCGTTCTGGAACAGGATGCCGATCTTGGCGTCGAGGTGATTCTGCAGAATGTAGCGGCCGTAGATGCGGCCTTCGGTCTGGTAGTTGGGGTTGAAGCCCATCGTCCACGGGAAGTTCTTCGGATCGGTGAACCGCGTCGCGCCGGTGGCGGCGAGCAGTTGCGGCACCTTCTTGGCGTTGAGATATTTCTGCACCGCGGCGTTGGATGGCGTGCCGATGATCTGGAAGGTCAGCAGCACCTCGTCGCTTTCGACCAGTTTGCGGACCTGCTCGACGGCCTTGGGCGGCGAATAGGCGTCGTCGTACTGGATTAGGTTGATCTTGCGGCCGTTGATGCCGCCTTGATCATTGATCATCCGCATATACGCGGCCTGGGTCTTGCCGATGCCGGCGTAGGCAGAGGCCGGGCCGGAGAACGGCACCGTCTGGCCGATCTTGATCTCGGTGTCGGACGCTCCCGGATCGTATTTCTTTTGCGCCGCGGCGGGCACGGCGGTCAGCGCAACGGTCGCAAGAGCCGCTACGGCGGCCTGATACAGGCTCTTCATCGCTGGTCTACTCCCTCATGGCTTATGACCGGCGGCGTTTTGCCTGCCGCCGTTAGCGGGGAGTGTGGATCAGCACTCGAGGTCTGGCAATGCCGCGATGGCGCGCCGTTGCAATTTGCCGCGCTGTGCGATGCAGCATCCTACTTGCCGACTACGCGACCCACGCTGCGATCAGCGCCACCACGGCGGGAGCTGCCTGGACGTAGAGAATGCGCCGGCTCACCGTCGAGGCGCCGTACAATCCGGCGACGATGACGCAGCCGAGAAAGAAAGTGGCAAGCTGCAGCGCCACCGCGGCGTTCGGATGCAGCAGCGACCAGATCAGCCCGGCCGCCAGGAAGCCGTTGTACAGACCCTGATTGCCAGCCAGCACCGCGGACGCCGCGGCTTTGTCGGGACTATTCCGAAACACCTTGAGCCCGAGCGGCTTGGTCCAGAGAAACATCTCGAGCACGAGGAAGAAGACGTGCAAGGCCGCGACCAGCGCGACGAGAAGGGTGGCAACGGCGCTCATGCGCAGGCTCCGGCAGCAGACATCGGCGGCTCGGGCGTGATACTAGCATGGTCAAACAAGTTCAAAGCAAGCAGGAGGGGCGCATGACCGGCCATATCGATCCGACCAAGGAGGTGTTCGCGCAGTTTCGCGAGATGGATCGTCCGGGGCCGATCCATATGCTCAACCTGGTGCGGCTGAAGCCGCGCGCCGCCTATCCGGACGGCCGCGAGGCGACCGGCGCCGAGGCCTATGCGGCGTACGGTCGCGACTCCGGCCCGGTGTTCGAGCGGCTCGGCGGCAAGGTGGTGTGGCAGGGCCAGTTCGAGCTGATGCTGATCGGTCCTCAGCACGAACATTGGGACCATATGTTCATCGCCGAGTATCCGAGTGTTGCGGCATTCGTGGAGATGATTCGCGATCCGGTGTATCGCGAGGCGGTGAAGCACCGTCAGGCGGCTGTCGAGGATTCCCGGCTGATCCGCCTGAAGCCGCTGAAGCCTGGCAAAGGATTCGGCGAAATCCCGACGTGAGTCGTCTGACATCAGGATAGGACTATGGTAGCGCCGCTTCGGCGCTTCCTATAGTTTGCTCTCGTCCTGCGTTCCTTCCCCCGGAGATTCGATCGATGCGCCTGTCGGTGCGCCTGACCTTGGCGATGACCGTGCTGGTGGCGTGTACGGTGGCGGCGATCGGAGTGCTCGCGTACTACAACATCGGGCGGGCAGCTGTGCCGTCCGGGCTGACGCGGCTCGCCTATCAGGCCAAGGCTCGGCTTGGCGCTTACGAATCGGTTCTCCGCATCATCCGCAACGAAGTGCTCTCGGCCCGGCTGCTGCCGGCGCATCTCGGCATCGTCAGGTCGCGGCTCAACGGCGGCACCGATCCGGAGGTCGGACTCACTGAAGCACAGTGGCGCTCGCATCTGGCGGCGGCGTATGCGGGCAACATGCAGGTCAAGCCCGGCCTTCTGGCTTATCGGCTGGTCGGCGTCGCCAATGGCGGGCGCGCCTTGATCGCCGTCGATCGCCACGGGCCGAACCGCAGCATCCGCACCGTGCCTGACGCCGAACTGCCAACGCTCGGTGATGACGAGACGTTCAGGCATGCCGCGGGGCTGACGGGCGACGAGGTGTACTTCTCGCCGATCCGGATCTTTTGGGCACCGAGCGGCACAGACGCCGCCGCTTCGTCGTCGCCGCGGTTCACAGCCGCGGCGCCGGTGCGCGATTCCAGCGGCACGGTGTTTGCGGTGCTGATGATCACTTACGATCTGCGGCCCGTGTTCGAACGCATCCGTGACGTGCTGGACAACGACACCGACGTGTACTTCGTCGAGGCCGACGGCGGCTACATGATGAACTACATGGACGGCCGCATCGTCTCGGCGGAACCGGAGCGGCGCTGGCAGGACGACTTCCCGCAACTCGCCGCCGCGCTTGGTGACAAGCCCGGGGCCGCGGCGGTGTTCTCCCGGCCCGACGGTGAGCGGGTCGCAGCGGCGATCGTCATGGCGCCGCTGTCGAACGGCATCCGCACCGCCGTGATCGAGACCGAACCGCTGGAACGGATCATGGCACCCGCCACCGCGCTCAGGACGCCGGGCCTGATCGTCGGCCTCGCGGCGGTGCTCGGCGCGGTGCTGCTGTCGGCTCTGCTGTCGCGTTCGATCGCCAGTCCGATCATGCAGCTCACCCGGGCGGTCGCGGCGTTTTCCCGCACCGGGCGTCTGGTGATGCCGGCCGGGCTGCGCGGCGAGAGCCGCATTCTTGCCGACGCCTTCGCCGAAACCGTCGCCAAGATCGACGAAGCCAATGCGGCGCTGCGCAGCAAGTCGGAACTGCTCGACAAGACCATCGCCAGCATGGCGGACGCGGTGGCGGTGCTCGATGCCGAGGGCAAGCGGGTGTTTGCCAATCCGACTTGCGTGGCCTTGTTCGGGGTCGCCGAGGACATCGGCTCCGAGCGCTGGAAGCGGAAGTACAAACGCTTCCTCGCCGACGGCGTCACGCCGATGCCGGATTACGACAGTCCGGCGGCGCGGGCGCGGCGCGGTGAGAGCTTCGACAATGTCGAACTCGGCATCCGCCACGGCGACGAGCCGGTAGTGCAGCTCGCCGCAAGCGCGCGGCGCATGGAAAACCCGGATGGCTCGTTCGCCGGGGCGGTGATCGTGTATCGCAACCTCACCGCGTTCAAGGAATCCGAACGCCAGCTGCGCCAGGCGCAGAAGATGCAGGCGATCGGCCAGCTCACCGGCGGCGTCGCGCACGACCTCAACAACATTCTCACGGTGATCACCGGCGGCATCGAAATGCTCGCCGACGGCGTGTCCGACCGGCCGGCGCTGAGGGATGTTGCCACGATGGTCGATCAGGCGGTGACGCGCGCCTCCGATCTCACCCACGGCCTGTTGTCGTTCTCGCGCAAGCAGCCGCTGCAGCCGCGCAGCATCGACGTCAACGCGCTGATGCTCGACACCGTCAAGCTGCTGCGGCCGACGCTCGGCGCCGGCATCGAGATCGATGTCGAGCCGTCGCCGGATCTGCGCCCGGCGCTGGCCGATCCGTCGCAGCTCGGCAGCGCGCTGATCAACCTTGCGATCAACGCCCGCGATGCGATGAAGGGCAACGGCAAGCTGCTGCTGGAGACCGGCAACGTCGATCTCGACCAGGCCTATGCGGCGCAGCACGACGAAGTCAGCGCCGGCCGCTACGTGATGCTGGCGGTGAGCGACACCGGTTGCGGGATTCCGGCGGCGATCCGCGACCGGGTGTTCGAGCCGTTCTTCACCACCAAGCCGGTTGGCGAAGGCACCGGCCTCGGCCTCAGCATGGTGTACGGCTTCGTCAAGCAGTCAGGCGGCCATATCGAGCTGTACAGCGAGGAGGGGCACGGCACGACCATCCGGCTGTATCTGCCGTATGCGGTCGCGTCGCTCGATACCGGGCTCGACAGCGCCGCGCCGCCGCTGGCGCAGGGCGGCCGCGAGTCGGTGCTGGTGGTGGAAGACGATGCGCTGGTGCGTAGCTATGTGATGACGCATCTGAAGGCGCTCGGCTACACCGCGCACTCGGCGGCTTCCGCGGCGGAAGCGATGTCGATGGTGTACGACGACGTCGAATTCGATCTGCTGTTCACCGACGTGATGCTGGCCGGCGGCATGAACGGGCCGCAGCTCGCCGAGGAGCTGCGCAAGTACAAGCCGGGCCTGAAGGTGCTGTTCACCTCCGGCTACACCGAGAACGCGATGCTGCATCATGGCCGGCTCGGTCCTGCCGTGCAGCTGCTGCCGAAGCCGTATCGCCGTGCCGATCTGGCACGGATGCTGCGCCGGGTGCTCGACGCCGAAGCCGACGTGCCGGCGAAATAAACGCGTTTTCAACAGGGAACACGGCGAATCGATTTGGTTCGGAGCGGCTCCCGAGGGGTTATGCACACGTCGTGCACCGGGCGGTCATGCGCCCTGCATCTTGCCCGCAAGATCGCGTAGGTTGCCTTCGATTCGCCGCGCCGCCGTGGCCGAGTCCCCCTCCTTCGAATCTGCCAAAGAGACTCCCAGTGCCGAACATCGCGTCCGTCATCGCATCCGAACTCGCCGTCCGTGAGCAGCAGGTCCAGGCCGCCATCGACCTGCTCGACGGCGGATCGACCGTGCCGTTCATCGCCCGCTACCGCAAAGAGGCGACCGGGATGCTCGACGACGCGCAGCTCCGCACCCTCGAGGAACGGCTGCGTTACCTCCGCGAGATGGAGGCGCGCCGCACCGCGATCATCGACAGCATCAAGCAGCAGGGCAAGATGACGCCCGAGCTGGAGGCGGCGCTGCTGAAGGCCGACAGCAAGGCACGTCTCGAAGACATCTATTTGCCGTTCAAGGAAAAGCGCCGCACCAAGGCGCAGATCGCGCGCGAAGCGGGCCTGGAGCCGCTCGCCGACCTGCTGTTGCAGAACCCCGACAAGGATCCGCAGGCCGAGGCAGCCGCCTATGTGAAGGCCGAGGGCGAGCACCCGATCGCCGACGTCAAGGCCGCCCTCGAAGGCGCGCGCGCCATCCTGGTCGAGCGCTTCTCCGAACACGCCGACCTCACCGGCTCGCTGCGCGAAGCGATGTGGAGCCGCGGCGCGCTGAAGGCCTCGGTGCGCGACGGCAAGAAAACCGTCGGCGCCAAGTTCGCCGATTACTTCGACTTCTCCGAACCGTACGAGAAGCTGCCGTCGCACCGCATCCTGGCGCTGCTGCGCGGCGAGAAGGAAGAGGTGCTGTCGCTCGATTTCGGTGACGGCGAAGACCCGGAGTTGAAAGAGCCGACCCAGTACGAAAACCGCATCGCCGCGACCTTCAGCATCGCCCGCAAGGGCCGTCCCGCCGACGGCTTCCTGTCGGATTGCGTGCGCTGGGCGTGGCGGACGCGGATCAAGACCGCACTGGCGCTCGATATGCGGATGCGGCTGTGGCAGCAGGCCGAGACCGAAGCGGTGCGGGTGTTCGCGGCGAATCTGCGCGACCTGCTGCTCGCCGCGCCGGCCGGCGGCCGCGCTACGCTGGGCCTCGATCCGGGCTTCCGCACCGGCGTCAAGGTCGCGGTGATCGACCGCACCGGCAAGCTGGTCGATCACGCCACGATCTATCCGCACGAGCCGCAGCGGCAGTGGAACGAGAGCATGCTGACGCTGGCGCAGCTCTGCGTGAAGCACCGCATCGAGCTGGTGGCGATCGGCAACGGCACAGCTTCGCGCGAGACTGAGAAGCTGGTCGCCGATCTGATGAAGGCCAAGCCGGATCTGAAGCTGACCAAGGCGATCGTGTCGGAAGCCGGCGCGTCGGTGTATTCGGCCTCGGAATTCGCCTCTAAGGAATTCCCCGATCTCGACGTGTCGATCCGCGGGGCGGTGTCGATCGCGCGCCGTCTGCAGGATCCACTCGGCGAACTGGTAAAGGTGCCGCCGCAGTCGATCGGCGTCGGCCAGTATCAGCACGATCTCAATCAGCACGCGCTGGCGCGTGCGCTCGACGCGACGGTGGAAGACTGCGTGAACGCGGTCGGCGTCGATCTCAACACCGCGTCGGCGCCGCTGCTGGCGCGGGTGTCGGGCATCGGCGAGACGCTGGCGGTGAACATCGTGGCGCATCGCGACGCCAACGGGCCGTTCCCGAGCCGTGACAAGCTGAAGGAAGTGCCGCGGC
>NZ_QTKI01000588.1:0-2112 GCF_010820945.1 Rhodopseudomonas sp. BR0C11 | reverse complement strand
ATCCAAAGCCGGTGTCACCGACGTCGCGAACACCGGAGACGCCCCGAAGTCGAAGTACTTGTATTCGAGCGCCATCGACCACGATGGGGCGAGCGCGTATTCGAGCCCGCCGCCGACGGTCCAGCCCCAATTGGTGCTGGTGTTCGCCAGCGTCGTGCCGCCGACGCCGACAGTGTTGAACTGATCCTGCTGGCGATCCCACGCCGCGCCGCCCTTGACGTAGAGCAGTGTGCGATCAATCGCGTAACCGCCCCGCGCCGTCAACGCGCCGATCGCGTCGATCTTGCTGCCGCAGTCGAAGCCGGCCACCACAGGATTGGGATACGCGCCGAAGCAGGTGTTGGTGCCGCGGATATTCGCCCAATTGGCGGAGGCTTCGACGCCGGCGACGAGATGACCGAACTGGTAGTTCGCGCCGATCTGGCCGCCGAGCAGCGCGCCGCCGAGGTCGACCCGATCACCCGTCGTCGGAGTCGGGAACGGGTCCGCATAGGTGGTGCGGCCCCAGCCCGCGCCGACGCTGGCGCCGACATAGAGGCCGGTCCAATTGACCGACGCGATCCGCGGAGGCGCCTTGGTGATGCCGGCCGCCGAGGTCTCTGCCTTATCGACATCGCCGAACTTATAAGAGGTCTGCACGAAGCCGCCGTAGCGTTCGGCATAGAACTGCATCGGCGAGGTCGTCGCTTCTCTCGGGAAGATCGTGCTGGCGCTGTCGGTCGCGAAGTACCAATAGCGGCCGCCGACGCCGACGCTGAAGCGATCGGTGACAGCATAGGACAGGATCGCTTCGAATTGCGTGCCCCAGCCGTGGCCGACCTCCGACTGCGGATTGATGTCGGCGCGGAACCAATGATTGTCGAAGCCGGCGCGATTGACGTAAGGCAGATAGGCCGCATCCACCTCCAGCCGCAGCCGTTCGGTCAGCGGCGCGCGAACGTTGAGGCCGAGCGCGACGCCGCGCCAGGACTCGGTCTCGCTGAGGCCGACGAAGTTGGTGGGAAACGGGACGCCACAGGTGTCGAAGTCGGTCGCTATCTGCCGACAGCCGAAGCCGTTGCCGGTCTGGTAGAACGAACGATAACCGACGAACCCGCCGAGCTTGCGGCCGCCATCGTTGATGAAATTGTAGCCGATGTCGGCGCTGCCGAAAGCCATGCGGCCGTCGCGCATCTCCGAGATCGTGTTCGAGTAATTCACTTCGCTCGGAAAGTCTTCGTCGTTGAGCTGACCGCTCACGAGATGGCCGAGACCGAGATTGGCCTTGGCGAACAGACCCGAAGCGTGATCGACGCGCACGAAGGCTTCGAGCGAGTGTCCGGTCTGATCGCCGTAGATCAGCCGCGAATTCAAACGGCTCGGCTGGAAATTGTCGTTCAGATCCTTCTGCATCCGCCCCGAGCTGCCCCAATACCGGGTGCCGGCCTCGATCTGCCATCCGAGCGGCAGCGCAGCGGCCTTGACGAACAGCGGCACGTTGCTGCCCGCACTGAGCGTCGGTGCGCCCGAGCCGAGCCGATAGTTGAGGCCAGCCTTGACCAGATCAAGCTTCTGCTTGAAGCCGACCTCGGAGGCATTGCCGAATTGATCGACGTAAGCGGTGTCTTTGGTGCCGAAATCGACGTGGTTGTATTCCACGAAGGCCGACAGGTTCGGGCTCAGCGCGTATTCGAGGCCGGTGCCGGTGATCCAGCCCCAGCGCGTGCCGCTTTCGGTGAAGCGGCTGGCGCTGCCTGCGCGCTGCACGTCGCTGCTGCCGGTTGCCCACGCCGCGCCGGCCTTGCCGTAGATCAACAGGTTGCCCCAGGTCTGCCCAAGCCGCCCCGTGATCGTGCCGAGCGACGACAGCTCGTTGTGGCAGGTGAAATTTCTCCGTGTCCCGATATCGGTGGCGCATTTGGCGTAGCCGCCGATATCCGCTGCGGCGGCGGACGCTTCAACGCCGGCGACCCAGCGGCCGACTTGATAGTTCGCGCCGATCTGACCGCCGCCGAACAGCCCGGAACTATCGCCGCGCCCGGGGAACCCGCCCGACGTCGACGCGGCGAGCAGCGCGCCGGTCGCCGACTCCCAGTCGTTGCTACCGAAACCCTGTCTCTTATACACCTCTCC
>NZ_QTKI01000587.1:0-2128 GCF_010820945.1 Rhodopseudomonas sp. BR0C11 | reverse complement strand
GCCTTGGACCACACCGGAAACTTCATCTCGGTGAGATCGCGGACGTCGCGGACGCCGGCGTCGATGATCAGGCCGAGCGCGCCGCGGGCACGAAAACTGGTGGCGAGCAGGTCGCCGAAGAAGCCGTCGGTGGAGTCGGCGGTGCAGGCCGCGACCACGACGTCGCCGGGCTGAATCTGTTCGGCGACGACGTGCATCATCCAGTTGTCGCCCGGCTGCAGCAGCACGGTGACGGCGGTGCCGCAGATGTGCGCGCCGGAGTAGATCGGACGCATGTACGGCGCCATCAGGCCGACTCGGCCCATCGCCTCGTGCACGGTGGCGACGCCGAACCGCGACAGCTTCTCGACGGCAGCCTTGTCGGCGCGGCCGATGTTGCGCTTGACGATGCCGAGATCGTTCATCCGCACGGTCATTGTTACTTACCCTTCGCCTTGAGCGCGGCATCGAGCCGCGGATAGACGCGGCGGGCGTTGCCTTCGTAGATCTGCTGCTTCTCTTCTGGCGTCAGAATGGTCGACGCCTCGATGTAGCGCTTGGTGTCGTCGTAGTAGAACCCGGTCCGCGGATCGATGCCGCGCACCGCGCCGATCATCTCCGAGGCGAACAGCACGTTGTCGACCGGAATCACGGTGTTGAGCAGGTCGATGCCCGGCTGGTGATACACGCAGGTGTCGAAGAAGATGTTGTTGAGCACATGGTCTTCGAGCAGCGGCTTCTTCATCTCCTGCGCCAGGCCGCGGAACCGGCCCCAGTGATACGGCACCGCGCCGCCGCCATGCGGGATGATGAATTTCAGCTCGGGGAAATCCTTGAACAAATCGCCGGCGACGCACTGCATGAACGCGGTGGTGTCGGCATTGAGATAGTGCGCGCCGGTGGTGTGGAAGCAGGCGTTGCAGCTGGTTGAGACGTGGATCATCGCCGGAATCTCCAGCTCGACCATCTTCTCGTAGATCGGGTACCAGTGCCGGTCGGTCAGCGGCGGCGAGGTCCAGTGCCCGCCCGACGGATCGGGATTGAGGTTGATGGCGACGAAGCCGTAGTCCTTGACGCACTTCTCCAGCTCAGGGATGCAGGTCTTCGGATCGACGCCCGGCGACTGCGGCAGCATCGCTGCGCCGATGAAATTGTCGGGGAACAGCTGCGAGACGCGGTAGCACAGCTCGTTGCAGATCGCCGCCCAGGTCGATGAGACGTTGAAGTCGCCGATATGGTGCGCCATGAACGAAGCGCGCGGCGAGAACACGGTCAGGTCGCTGCCGCGCTCCTGCATCTTCTTGAGCTGGTTCTCGATGATCGAGGCGCGCAGCTCGTCGTCCGAAATCTTCAGCTCGGATACTTTCGGCATCACGGACGGATCCTTGATGCCGGCGATCTGCCGGTTGCGCCAATCCTCCAGCGCCTTCGGCGCGGTGGTGTAGTGGCCGTGAATGTCGATGATCATCGGGTGTCCTCGTCAGTTTAGGTTCGTCATTGCGAGGAGCGAAGCGACGAAGCAATCCAGCTCAGTGCACGAGGTTTTGGATTGCTTCGCTTCGCTCGCAATGACGGAAATTTATGTTTCACCCCGCGCGCCGCAGCGCTGCGTCGCTGGTCTGCTTCCCGCCCCACACCGAGCCCGGCACCATCGCGTCGCCGCGCATGATCAGGCGGGCGGTACGCAGCAAGGCGGCGCGGGTGACGTTTTGCGGGTTCTGCGGATCGACCTCGATTTCGACCGAGAATTCGCCGGTCGGGTGTTCCACCGAGATCTGCTTGATGGTGCTGTCCGGCACCTGCGCGATGCCTTCGGTGACGCTGCCTTTCAGCACGCAAGCGGTCGCCACCGTCACGGCGGCGAGCACGCCGATGGCGTCGTGGCAGACGTGCGGAATGAAGCTGCGGGTCGAGATGCTGCCGCCGGCGCGCGGCGCCGAGATCAGAGTCATCTTCGGATAGTTCTTCGATGTGACGTCGCCGAGCTGCATCGCATGGCCGCAGGCGATGCGCAGCTTCTCCAGGCGCGCTTTCAGCTCGGTGTCGGCGTTGAGCTGGGCGACGCCCTCATAACCGGTGCGGCCGACCGCCTCGGCGCGAAACATCACCAGCGGCATGCCGTTGTCGATGCAGGTCACCTCGACGCCGT
>NZ_QTKI01000586.1:0-2130 GCF_010820945.1 Rhodopseudomonas sp. BR0C11 | reverse complement strand
GTCGATCACCGTTTCGCCGGCGAGCCGTCTGAAGCTGATGGCGGCGGTTGGTCTGCAATGGCGCGCGACCACGGCGGACGCGATCTACGTTCAGCCGAGTGTGCCGGTGGCCGGCACTGCAGGGGTCGGCAGCGCGTGGACCGGCGCCTACGGCCAGCTCCGCCTCGACTACGCCTTCGATGCGCATCTCACCGGCGCGATCGAAGCAGTGCATTTCGAGGTCGGCGACACCATCCGCACTGCCGGTGGCCGCAGCAGCGATTATCTCGGCGCGCAGTTGCAATACGGTTGGTAGGAGCCAGGTAAAACGCCACGGCCCGGCGCGACGATGGGTCGGGCCGGGCCGCTGCTTGGTTGGCGTGGGGCCTTATTCCTTCACGAACGCCAGCAGGTCGGCGTTCAGCACGTCGGCATGGGTGGTGAGCATGCCGTGCGGATAGCCCGGATAGGTCTTCAGCTTGCCGTTCTTCAGCAGCTTGACCGACAGCTTGGCGGAGTCCTCGATCGGCACGATTTGGTCGTCCTCGCCGTGCAGAACCAGCGTCGGCACGGTGATGGCCTTCAGATCGTCGGTCTGGTCGGTCTCGGAGAACGCCTTGATGCCGTCATAGTGGGCCTTGGCGCTACCCATCATGCCCTGACGCCACCAGTTGTTGACGACGCCAGGCATCGTCTTCGCATCAGGTCGGTTGAAGCCGTAGAAAGGCCCGGCCGGGACATCGAGGAAGAACTGCGCACGATTGCCGGCGAGCGCCTTGCGGAAACCGTCGAACACCTCGATCGGCAGGCCGCCGGGGTTCTTCTCGGTCTTCAGCATCAGCGGCGGCACGGCAGAGACCAGCACGGCCTTGGCGACCCGGCCCTGCGGCTCACCGAACTTGGCGACGTAACGCGCGACTTCACCGCCGCCGGTCGAGTGACCGATATGCACGGCCTTCTTCAGGTCGAGATGCTCGGCGACTGCGGATGCGTCGGCCGCGTAGTGATCCATGTCGTGGCCGGTGTCGACTTGAGACGACCGGCCATGGCCGCGGCGATCATGAGCGACCACGCGATAACCGTTGGCCAGGAAGAACAGCATCTGTGCATCCCAATCGTCGGACGACAGCGGCCAGCCGTGATGAAACACGATCGGCTGGGCCTGCTTCGGGCCCCAATCCTTGTAGAAGATATCGACACCGTCCTTGGTCTTGACGAATCCGCTGCTCATTCCGTGGTCTCCTTGTGAAGCTCGCTGAGGGTGGGCCGGCTGTGCGATGGCGGTGCTGGGAAGAAGAGCGACGCAGGCGGCACCCACGATCGCGTCACGCCGGGTGATGTGGAGAGCGCTGGGCTGCAGCGCTCGTGATGGTCCCGGCACATTGTCGTGATCAGGAGTGCTCATCGGAGGTCTCCAGGTTGAGGGGCTTTGCAGCGCATGGATTTAGCCCGCCACTGTGCGGACGGCGTCGAGGATCACGTCAGCGACGGCCTGCGGCTGCGACAAAATGGACAGATGGCTCGCCTTCAGCTCGGTGGTCTTGGCCTTCAGGCGGACGGCGAGTTCGCGTTCGAGCTCGACGCTGACGATGCGGTCGTCGGTCGAGACGATGTACCAGTTCGGCCGGGTTTCCCACGCAGCCTTGCTGATCTTGTCGCCGAAGGTGGTGGTCGGCAGCGGCGGCTGCAGCACCGCAAGTACGCGCGCTTCGTCTTCCGGAAGGTCCTGCGCGACGTCGTTGACCCATCCTGCTTCGCTGAGCTTGAGATGGCCGTGGCCGTCATCGACGATCTGGCTCAGGCCCGGCGGTGACGGATGCGAGCCAACCAGATCGCCGACGGATTCGCCGACCTTCGGCGGCAGGGCCGCGACGAATACCAGGGCTTTCACCTTCGGGTCGTTGCCAGCTTGGGTAATCACCGCGCCGCCCCAGCTATGGCCCACGAGCACGACGTCGCCCTGGATGCTGTCGAGCACGATCCTGGTGGCGTCGACGTCCGCGGCGAGGGATGTGGTCGGATTTTGCACCGCGACCACTGGGATGCCCTGGCGGAGGAGATAAGGGATCACGAGCCGCCAGCTCGAACCGTCGGCCCAGGCGCCATGCACCAGCACCACTGTGGGAGAGGACGAATTTGGCATCGCGTGAC
>NZ_QTKI01000585.1:0-2138 GCF_010820945.1 Rhodopseudomonas sp. BR0C11 | reverse complement strand
GTGGGGCGGAGAGGGGCTATTTGGCAGCAAAGAACAGTCTCATCCGCTGTCATTCCGGGGCGCGAGCGCGAGCCCGTGAAATCGGAATCCCGAGGTTGTTATCACTCACTCCCCGCCCGTCGAGATTCGGGGTTCGCTCACTTCGTGAGCGCCCCGGAATGACAGGAAATTAGCTCTTCATCACATTTTAGGATCGAAAGACGCGCCGCCCGACGACGCACGGCGCCTCCATCCGCGGCCGGCTCCCTCGTCCGCTCTTGCCAAGCGGGAGAGGCCGATGTCGCCTCACGAATATTTTGGAGCGTCGGGATTGCGGAAGATGCGGATTGGATCGCCCGGGGTGAGCTTCGGCGAGGTCAGCATCGCATAGGCGTACACCGCAAGATAGGCGCAGGCGAGTGCGCCCACCCCATACAGCATCCAAGTCGCCACACGCCGCATCTCGTTCATCCTCCGGCTGCGGAAGATGGCGATCTCGCCGTCAGAGTCAAATCGTCAGCTGTGAAAATCCAGTCGCCGCAGGATGATCCCCGGAGGCCGCCCTTCCATCTCCGCGTTGGCAAATTTGCGTTCGGCGCAGCTCTCGATGCTGGCGCGCAGCCTCATGAACTGTTGCTCGCGCTGCGCCGGCGGGGTCCGCTTCGCGCCATCGAGAAAGTCCATCGCGTCGGAACTGATCGCGCAGGGCACTTCGGTCAGATCGTGGATCATCGAAAATAGCACCACGGAGCGGTCCTCGTCGTAACCGCGAAAGCTGCCGCTGGTAAAGCTCATGGTGGATCATCCTCGTGTTGCGGGGCGGCCCGCGCGGGTCAGGCCCGGCTGGTGCTGCTGTCGGCTTGTCGCGCGTCTCGCAGCGCGTCCGGTTCGATCGTGAGCATTTCCACCGCGGATTGACGCGGCGGCGCGCAGGGCACCGTGATCATCGTCGCGACACGGCGGAACACTGGGAACGACAGGCCCTCGATCAGTTCTTCGTCGGTGATGACGTCGTAAGAGCCTGCTGGCAGCTCGCGATCGATGCCGCGGAGTCGGAACGGGTGAGTGAAGACGATCGTTTCGCGGCGCGTTCGCGTAGTCATGGACGCCTCCTTCGGGCCGCTGCGTCCGAACGCCGGTCGCGCTGTCTCGCACTCCGACGATTGCCGACCATGCTGCGCCTTTTGAACTGCGATAGCCATCGAATTCGTCGCAATCGGCCCGTCAGCGCCGCGGCAGCTTGTTTTTCGGCCGGCGATCGCCATCTAAGGCAGGCAGCCGGTGATTAGTTCCGATCAGGCAAACGGCGCGGTGGCGGAGAACCCGACCTCATGAAGCTCCGCGTCGGCTACGAGATGGTCTACGACTTCCCGCAACCGACGCCGATGATCGTGGTGCTCGGAACGCATTTCAGTCGTGCCTCCGACATCATCGCTCCGGATTTCCTCACCACCGATCCGGCGGTGCAGATCACGCCGTATCGCGACATGTTCGGCAATTGGTGTAGCCGCCTGGTGGCGCCTACGGGTCGGATGCGGCTTGCCGCCGACGGGATCGTGCGCGACACCGGTGTGCCGGATCCGGTGGTGCCGTCTGCGATGCAACATGCGATCGAGGATCTGCCGGCCGACACCATCGTGTATCTGCTCGGCAGCCGCTATTGCGAGACCGATCTTCTGTCCGATACCGCGTGGAAGATGTTCGAGCAGACCTCGCCCGGCTGGCCGCGGGTGCAGGCGATCTGCGATTTCGTACACAATCACATCAAGTTCGATTACCAGCACGCCCGTGCCACCCGCACGGCGCATCAGGCCTTCGACGAGGGTCGCGGCGTCTGCCGCGATTATGCCCATCTGGCGATCGCGCTGTGCCGCTGCATGAACATTCCGGCGCGCTACTGCACCGGCTATCTGGGTGATGTCGGCACCCCGAAGCCGTGGGCGGCCGGCGACTTCGCCGGCTGGTTCGAAGCCTTCATCGGCGGGCATTGGTACACGTTCGATCCGCGCAACAACGTGCCGCGGCTCGGCCGGGTGCTGATTGCGCAGGGCCGCGATGCGGCCGACGTGCCGATCACCCAGACCTTCGGCCCCAACACCCTGGTGAGCTTCAAGGTCTGGACCGACGAGATCGACGAGACTGCCGCCGCCGGCTTGCAC
>NZ_QTKI01000584.1:0-2163 GCF_010820945.1 Rhodopseudomonas sp. BR0C11 | reverse complement strand
GTCTCGTGGGTTCGGAGAGGTGTATAGGAGACAGGCTCGGCGCAGGTTCGGACCGATTGCGATCATTCCGTGATGCGCCATCAGGCAGGCGCGGCGATAGCGCAGCGCCGCGAGCACCGTTTGCGACAGTTCGGCCGTGCCGTATTGCGCGTAAGGCGCGCAGGGAATGTCGTTGCCGCCGCCCGCCGCGATCATGTAGTGGATCGCCGGAATCGCGCGGTTCATGATCGCGATGATGGTGCAGAAGATCGGGTGCGCGTGCACCACGGCGTTGGCTTCCGGCTTCTCGCGCAGAATATCGAGATGGAAGCGCCACTCGGTCGAAGGCACGCGGCCTTCCGGCGCGGTCCACGAGCCGTCCCAGTTCATCGCCACGATGTCTTCCGGCTGCATCAACTCGTAGGGCACGCCGGACGGCGTCACCAGGATGCCGTCTTCCGTGCGGACGCTGATGTTGCCGGACGTGCCCTGGTTGATGCCCAAGGCCGTCATCTCGCGGCAGGCATCGATAATGGATTGCCGGGTTGCAACGTCGGCAGCGCCGGGAAGCGTCATGGGTGGGTTTCCTCAAAGGTTGGCCGCTGCGGCTCTTACCGGCCGCTGCGCATCGTCGCGGAAGCTCGAACGAGGCGCCTCAGCGCCCCATCGCATAGAACTCGTCGTTCGGCCGCATGCTGGTGACGTTGGCAAGGCGGTTGGACATGCCGAAGAACGCCGCGATCGCCGCGATGTCCCAGATGTCTTCTTCGCTGAAGTCGTGGCTCTTCAGCGTTTCGATGTCGGCGTCGCCGACCTCGTAGGCCTGGGCCGAGACCTTCATGGCGAAGTCGAGCATCGCGCGCTGCCGCGGGGTGATGTCGGCCTTGCGATAGTTCACCGCGATCTGGTCCGCGAGCAGCGGGTTCTTGGCGCGGATGCGCAGGATCGCGCCGTGCGCGATCACGCAATACTGGCATTGGTTGGCGTTGCTGGTGGCGACCACGATCATTTCGCGCTCGGCCTTGGTGATCGGGCCGGGCTTGTCCATCAGCGCGTCGTGATAGGCGAAGAACGCGCGGAATTCGTCGGGGCGATGCGCCAGCGTGAGAAACACGTTGGGCACGAAGCCGGACTTCTCCTGCACCGCGAGAATGCGGGTGCGGATGTCCTCCGGCAGGCTGGCGATATCCGGAACCGGGAAGCGGCTGATAGCAGGCTTGGTCATGTCGCAGTCTCTCTCTAGGCGGTCGCGAGGGCGACCAGCTTGTCCTGATATTCGTCGAAAGCGTCGCGCTGATCGGCGATGTGTGGTTCGGCGCGGACCAGGCAGGTATGGGCCGAGCAGCCCTGGCCGAATTGCGAAGTGCCGATGTCGAGCGTCAGCACGTTGGGATTGCCGGCGACTTCGAGGCCGTTCTCGTCGCGCGGCGTGAACCAGGCGCCGGTCGGCAGCACCAGCACGCCGGGCCGCACCGTGTCGGTGACCGTCGCGGTCGCAAGGCAGGCGCCGCGCCCGTTCCAGATGCGGATGGTCTGGCCGTCCTGGATGCCGCGCGCCGCGGCGTCGGTCGGATGCAGCTTCGCCTGTTCGCGGCCGTTGCGCTTGGCCGCCACGCTGGCGACGCCGGTTTCGATCTGGCTGTGTAGCCGGCCGACCGGCTGATGCGAGATCATGTGCAGATCGGAGGCGTCGCCCTTGCCCAGCCATTCGGCCGGTTCGAGCCAGGCCGGATGCGGCGGGCAATCGTCATAGCCGAGCCCGGCCAGTGTGCGGCTGCCGAGTACGATCCGGCCGCTCTCGGTGTTGAGCGGCTGCGCGGCGGGATCGGTACGGAAGTCGGCCAGGAAGGTGTGCTCGGCGCGGACCGGGCAGCGGGCGTAGCCGCGCTCCCAGAAGGTGTCGAAGTCGGGCATCTCGAAGCCGAGCCGTTCGACCGCGTCCTGCCGCACCTCTTCGTAGAGATGCCGCACCCAGCCGATCTCGTCGCGGCCTTCGTTGAAGCCGTCGGCGACGCCGAGCTTGGCGGCGATGCGATTGAAGATCTCGAAATCCGGCAGCGACTCGCCGACCGGCGCGATCGCCTGCTTCATCGCGATCACGAAATCGGAGCGGCGGTTGCCGGCGAGATCATTGCGCCCGATCGAGGTTGTCGCCGGCCGCACGATATCGGCACGCTGCGCGGT
>NZ_QTKI01000583.1:0-2175 GCF_010820945.1 Rhodopseudomonas sp. BR0C11 | reverse complement strand
GTTCTCGTCCGCCAGCAGCGAAGTCTCGACGATACGCTCGACCGTCACAAGTGTGGTCTTGGCCGCATAGGCCATCGCGGCGAGTTCGGTCTGCCGGCCGATCCGCACGTTGCCGAATCGATCGGCCTCGGGCGCATGAAATAGCGCGACATCCGGGCGGATCGCCGGCACCACCACGATCGGATCGTCCGGCGCGTAGGGATTGTCGATCACCTTCCAGTCGTCGCGCGTCTTGAGAATGTCGCTGCCGATGATGACGCGGATCGGCATGAACGGCACACCCTTCTGACCAGCGACGAGGCCGGCGAGGATCGCCGGGCAGGTCGCGTCCTTCATTACAAACGCGCTGCTGCGGATGCCTTCGGCGAACCGCGGCGCGCCGCCGGCTTCGCCAAGCGAGATCGCACTGGTCTCGACCGTGCCGACCAGGCCTTCACCAATCAGCATATCGGCCTGCAGGCCGCTGATCGGGATACAGACGAGATGCAGATTGCGCGGCCGGTTGGCGATGATCGCGGCGGTCGCCGCCATCGCCACGCCGCTGGTGTCGGACGGCACCGCCACCATCATGCCGTCGCGGATCTGCGCGGCAAGCGCCTCGATCGAAACGATCTGGCCCAAAGCATCCTCCCATCGTCGCGGCGCCTTGTTGCGCCTTATGATTGGAGGCGATGGTTCCGTGGCACGTCGCGGCTGTCAAGGCACGCCGACGGTGGATGCCGATGCGCGCGGGTCAGCTCTTGCTGCGGCGCAGATGCTCGTCGAGCCGCGGCATGATTTCGACGAAGTTGCAGGGGCGCGTGCGATAATCGAGCTGCGCCGCCAGAATGCCGTCCCAACCATCGCGGCAGGCACCCGGTGAACCCGGCAGGCAGAAGATGTAGGTCGCGCCGGCAACACCAGCGGTGGCGCGCGACTGGATCGTCGAGGTGCCGATCTTGCCCCAGCTGATCATGTGAAAGGCGATTGAAAACCCATCCATCCGCTTCTCAAACAGCGGCTCGATCGCCTCCGGGGTCACATCGCGCCCGGTGAAGCCGGTGCCACCGGTGGTGATAATCGCGTCGACGCCATCGTCGGCAATCCAACGGCGGATGATGGCGCGGATCTTCTCGACGTCGTCGGTGACGATCTCACGCGCCGCCAGCCTGTGCCCTGCCCCGCTGAGCCGCTCGACCAAGGTGGCGCCCGACTTGTCGTCATCGAGCGAGCGCGTATCGGACACCGTGAGCACGGCGATGTTGAGCGGAATGAATTGCTTCGGTTGATCTTTGCTCGCCATAACCGCCTCGTCGAACTTGTACCAGCGTCATGGCCGGGCTTGTCCCGGCCATCCACGTCGTCGTCACATCGCAACACGTGGATGCCCGGCACGGACCGGGCATGGCGAATTCAGAATTTCCGTGAGGCCGAGACCTTACAGCCGCTCTGCCCCGAACGTGTTGCAGGCCTGGACGGTGCCCTGCTGATAGCCGGTCATGAACCAGCGCTTGCGCTGTTCGGCCGAGCCGTGGGTGAACGAGTCCGGCACCACTTCGCGGCCGGCGCGGCGCTGCAGCGTGTCGTCGCCGATCGCGGCCGCCGTGGTGAGCGCGGCGTCGATATCGCCGTCCTCGATGAAGTTGGGACGCTTCTTCTTTTCGCGGTTGACCCAGACGCCGGACAGGCAGTCGGCTTGCAGTTCGACGCGCACCTGCAGCGCGTTGGCTTCGGCGCGCGAGCCGGCAGCTTCCTGAGCCCGCGTCACCTTCGGCAGGATGCCCAGCAGGTTTTGAACGTGATGGCCGGCCTCGTGCGCGATGATGTAGGCGGCGGTGAACTGGCACGCCGAGCCGGAGCAGCCGCGGAAGCGGGTCTCGACCTGCTTGAAGAACGAGGTGTCGATGAAAATCTGCTTGTCCGGGGGACAATAGAACGGTCCCATCGCCGCCTGCGCCATGCCGCAGCGCCCGCCATTGGTGCGGCCGCGGAACAGCACGATCTTCGGCCCGACATAGGTCTGGCCATTGGCCTTGAAGATTTCGGTCCAGCGATCGTCGATCTCGCCCAGCACACCCGAGATCATGCTGCCCATCTCGTCGGTCGGCGCGCCCTGCTTGCCGGACCGGCTGTCGGCCTGATGATGCTGCGTCGTCTCCGAGATCATCTCGGCGCCGCTGATCAGCAGCCGCGGAT
>NZ_QTKI01000582.1:0-2179 GCF_010820945.1 Rhodopseudomonas sp. BR0C11 | reverse complement strand
GAATTGCGCCGCCATACACCGCCGACACCACGCCCCAGGTTGCGTCGTGGATGTCGGCCGGCTGGATCGCGGCGGCGAGGCCCTGCGGATAAGTCATCGCCGCGAAGTAACTGTCGTTGGCATCGCGGATCCAGCGCGCGCGGGGCAGGTAAGCCCGGTAGTTGCTGGCCCCGGCGCCGCAGGTCATCGGCGAGTTGCCGGCGGTGACGATGTCGGCGTTGAAGCTGTTGCCGCTCTGCGAGAAACAGACGCGATCGAATTCCGGATCGGTGGCGGCGCGGGCGCAGAAGCCGTGATCGGCGAACACCCGCTGATGCGAGTCGACAAACGTCATCCGCTCGGTCGACGGATCACGGCACAGCACGCCGTTGGAGCATTGCGCCAGGTCTTTCAGCCGGGGCAGGAACTCATTGTCGACGAACGACGTGACGGCGCCGAGCCGGGTCGGATCGGCATTGAACGAGGGGTGGATGTCGAAGCCCGCCGGCCCGCCGGGGCAGGGGGTGCCGCGATTCGACAGCGCCGGATTGCCGTAGGCGACATAGACCACCCGCGACAGATCTTCGACCATTGGCTTCAGCGCCTCGCGTAGCCGGGCGAAGTCCCGCGGCAGCGTGCGGGCCAGCGCGGTACGCGATTCTTCCACCGAGCCGATCACGCCGGAGCGTCGGAACAGCGCGCGCTCGGTCGGTGAGTCGACGATGACGTCGGCGACGAGGCCCGAGAAGTTGATGTCGTTGGCGCCGATCGACAGCAGCACCAGGTCGAGCGTGCGGTCCGGCTGACGGCGGTGCGCCGCTGTGAGGGCGGCGCGCAGTTCGCCGAGCTGACCGTCGACGCTGCCGGGACACGAGGTTCCGGATTTGGTTCGGAAGCACTCTCGGGCGCGCTGCGAGCCGAACAGTCCGTCGGTGATCGTGGCGCCGGTGCAGGCGAGCGGCAGATAGGTGACGGCGATGTGCGGATGGCGGACCGCCAGCGCGAGCGCCGTCCGGGTCTGGTAGCTGTACAGCGAACGGTGGCAGGCGGCGTTGAACCAGGTCGCCGAATAGCGCTGCCAGTTCGCCAGCGTGTCCGGAGCCTCGCAGGCGCGGCCGCCCTTGAAGCCGGCCCGGCTCGGCCGGTAGAACTGGCCGATCCCACTGCCGAGATACGACTTGAAGCAGAAGCCTTCATCCGACAGCGCGATGGCGCGGTCCGGGTTGCCTTCGCCCGAGCCGATCGAGTCACCGAGTCCGGCGATGAAGAAGTCCCGCACCATGATCTGGGTGGTGACGCGGAGCGGCGCGTCGGCGCCGCTGGTGATGTCCACGTTGGCGACCGTCGGCTTGCCGTAGCGGGCGCGGAAGTTGATCGGCTCGGCGCAGTCCTGGGTGGCGTTACGCGGCCCGTCGCCGTCGTCGAACGTCCAGGCGCAGATCGCGCCGACCGGCACGGCGCCGGCGAGGCGGACTGTCACCGGGTGCTCGGTCGGGGTCAGGTAGCTTTCCTTGACGCCATCGCGGGTGCACGGCTCGTTGACCCGCCCAGCGAGGTCGATGCACAGCCGGTTGACGACGTTGCGGGCCCAGCCGCGGCCTTCGCTCTGTCGGCCGAGTGTCTGCTCGGAGGCCAGCACTGTCAGCCCGTTCAGCGCCTCGACCTGCTCGCGGAAATCGCGCTCCTCCCGGAACAGCCGGAAGCGGTTGCGCACCTCCCAGGCGATCTGGATCGAGCCGTCGGTGACCGGCACCGCGGCAACGGCGGCCGGTGCTCCGGAAGGCGGGGCGACAGGCACCGCCGGAGCCGGAGCTGCCGCCGGGGGCGCGGCGGGCGCAGCCGGTTCGGGGCTGCTCGAGCCGCCGAACAGGGGGATTTGAGCGGAAGCAGGGAGCGACGAGGCGCTCGCCGCCGCGGTCAGCAGCAACAGGAGCGCCAGGGAGCGGAAACGGGACATGTCACCACGCGGCCATGAGGAGATCGCGGCCATTGACGCCGCTGTTGAGGCCAAAATATGGGCCTCGGCGGCGTCGACAAGCGATTGCCGCTGTCAGAGCTTTGAGGAGCGCTGGACGACCTGGCCGACTGGGACCTGACCGACCGGGGCCCGGGCGGGGGCCGCCGCCGGAGTGGCGCCAGGCGCATGCTCGTTGCCGCTGCAGGCGTTGCGGCGTTCCTGCCATGGCTTGCTCACGCTGAG
>NZ_QTKI01000581.1:0-2181 GCF_010820945.1 Rhodopseudomonas sp. BR0C11 | reverse complement strand
CACCAAGACGGTGCTGCAGCAGGCCGGCTATTCGGACGAGGACATCGCCCGGTTCGGCGCACGTTGAGTGCTACGCGGCCCGGCGGAGCTGCACGCGCCACACCTCCGGTCCCTGCTCCAGATAGGTCCACTGGCAATCATCGCCGTGGACTGACGCGAAGAACTGGCGGAGTGGCCGCGGATCGTGGTCGACCACGATCTGCATCGCCTGTCCGGGCGCCAGATGATCGAACAGCCGCGGGATGATCTCGTGGCGCTGATAAGGCGGGATCTCGCGGACGTCGAGCACGCGTTCGGTCGTGGTGGCGGCTTCGGTCATGACTATGTCCTGGTTGGAGTGGGGTGAAGGTGCGGGTGGATCAGTGTGGCTTGCCGCGGGCGAGCAGCGTCGGGCCATAGCTCAGTGCGAAGCCGAGGAAGGCGGTGGCCCAGCCGAGCGCGGCCAGATGCAGCAGCGGATCGCTCCAGGCCGGCAGCAGCGCCGCCGCGATCCGCGCGGTGACGGCGAACAGGGCGGCGAGATAGATCCCCTGCGTCGGCAGCGAGGCGGTGAGCTGCTGGCCGGTGTGACCAAGCGATGCGCGGGTCATCACCGCCAGCGTCATCACGCCGGCGCCGCCGACCATCCAGGCGTGGATGCCTGCGCTGACCGGGATCAGCCCGAACGCCGCCGCTGAGGTCAACAGGAAGCCGAGCGGGATGAACAGATAACCGACGTGCAGCACCAGCAGCAGCTTCTCCTTGACGGTGCGGTCGCCGGCCCAGCGCGCCAGCCGGACCAGATGCAGCATGCCGGCGATCAACAACGCCGAGCCGCTGATCGGGCTGAACGGCATCGCAACCCAGAGCACCAGCGTCAGGCCGCTGAACGCGACGATCACCATGTCGAGCTTGTTGAACGGCTGCGGCAGCCGGCCGGGATTTGCGCGCACCAGCCAGTTGCGGGTGAAGCTCGGCGTGATACGGCCGCCGATCAGCGAGATCAGCATGATCACCACCGCGATGCCGATCCGGATGCTGTAGTCGGCAGTGCCGCCGAAATGCGCTTCGAGATGGAATGCGACGTTGCCGACTAGCAGCAGCGTCAACAGCGCGACGACGTTGAGATTGCGCCAGTTCCGCCCGGCGATGATCTCGCGCAGCGCCGCAAGTGCCACCAGCAGCAGGAAGCAGGCATCGATCAGCAGCGCGGCGAGCCACCCGGTGTCGGCCGAGAACGTCACCGCCAGCCGTCCGGCGAGCCACACCACCGCCAGCGTCGCCAGCGGCGCACCCTGCAGCGGCAGGCGTCCGGTCCAATTCGGAATCGCGGTGAGCAGGAAGCCGGTGATCACCGCCGGCAGATAGCCGTACAGCATCTCGTGGACGTGCCAGTCACGCGGCGCGAACGCGGTCTGCAGCGTCAGCTCGCCGTGATACACCGGCAGCCACAGCAGCACCGCGACCGCGGCGAAGATCGCGCCGAGCAGGAAGAACGGGCGGAAGCCGGCCGACAGGATGGTCAAGCGGCTCTGCAACGGATAGCGCGGCACCGGCTTGCGCTTGGCGGGGCCGGCTGCGGAAGATTCGATCGTCGTGCTGCTCATCGCGGTCCACCGGAACTGACACCGGCGGTGCATTTGCCGGCTCATCCTGTGTAGGAGCGCGGCGTCCAGCGCTGGTTGTGCCAGCACAAACTCGCGAACGATTTGCAGGGAACAGCATCGTCCGCATGGCGCGGAGATGTAGCCGACGAAGCAATGACGGCTGAGACTGGCGGTTAGGGCAGCGGCGAGACGCCGATCACCAGCGGGTGCAGCAGCAGAAGCGACAGCCATGCCGCGATCCCGATGCCGAACCGCAGCGGGCTGATCCGCCAGCGCTGCGGCTTGAAGCGGCCGCTGATCAGCGCCGCGAATGGCCAGAACGAGGTGCGCGCCGCAAGTTCCACCCAACGCTCGGCACCGAGCTGGCGCCGCTTGCGACGGTCGATGATCATCATGCCGACCAGCGCGATCATCGCAAAGAAGCCGAACAGCAGCACATGCGCGAGGTCACCGTTCGGCACGACATGCGCACCGGCCCACAGGCCGATCGCCCACAACAGCGGATGCCGGACGATGCCGACGACGCCCGGGTGTTGCGGATCGAATATTTTCCGCGGATCGCCGCCGAACGACAGCGGATTGGCGGCGCCAATGC
>NZ_QTKI01000580.1:0-2187 GCF_010820945.1 Rhodopseudomonas sp. BR0C11 | reverse complement strand
TTCTTGAACTCGTCGAACTCCGAGCCGTCGACGATCCGGGCGATGATGTCGCGCACGTCGAACGGCTTGCGGCTCTCCGCCGGCACGATGCCGTAGAGCTGCTCGGCCGGATACAGCGGCTCGCGCGGGGTGCGCATGTTCAGCGGCGGCCGCTGCGGCGGCTTCAAGGTGCTGACGATCTTGCGCGCGATGCCGATCGCATGGGCGTCGTTCTGCGCGTAGTGATCGGTGACGCCGGATTGCCGCGAATGCACGTCGGCGCCGCCGAGCTCTTCGGCCGAAACGACCTCGCCGGTCGCGGCCTTCACCAGCGGCGGGCCGCCGAGGAAGATGGTGCCTTGATTACGGACGATGATGCTCTCGTCCGACATCGCCGGCACATAGGCGCCGCCCGCGGTGCACGAACCCATCACCACCGCGATCTGCGGAATGCCCGCCGCCGACATATTGGCCTGGTTGAAGAAGATCCGGCCGAAGTGCCGCTCGTCGGGAAACACCTCGTCCTGCTGCGGCAGGAAGGCACCGCCGGAATCCACCATGTAGATGCACGGCAGATTGTTCTGCCGCGCAATGTCCTGCGCGCGCAGATGCTTCTTCACCGTCATCGGATAATAGGTGCCGCCCTTCACCGTCGCATCGTTGGCAACGATCATGCATTCGCGGCCCATCACGCGGCCGATGCCGGTGACGATCGAGGCCGAATGCACGTCACCACCGTACAGGCCGTTGGCGGCGAGCGGCGACAGCTCAAGAAACGCGGTGCCGGGATCGAGCAGCAGGTCGACGCGCTCGCGCGGCAGCAGCTTGCCGCGCGCGGTATGTTTGGCACGGGCCGCCTCGCCGCCGCCGGCAGCGACCGCCGCCAGCTTGTCGTTCAATTCGGCGACCAGTGTCCGCATCGCATCGGCATTGCGCGCGAAATCGGCCGAACCGGGATCGATCTTGGAGTGCAGCGACATGGCGTTTCCGGCAGGTTCTGACTCGCTTCGGGACCGAAGCGTTGAAGACATCGTGTCATCGCCAGGCCGCCAGGCGCAACCCTAACCTGACCCGGCGCAGCGCAGGACGCGCATAGCCGTTCGGCGCAGCCTCAGGCTTGCGCCGAGCGGTAGTCGAGGCAGCCGCGGCTCCTCACGGAGCCACGGCGAATGCCGGATCAGTGGGTCCAGGGCTCGGGACGGCGGAAGGCAAAATTGTCGGCGTAGGCCGCGCGTCGGCGCGCCGGCTCCTTCGGCTCAATCACCTGATACGGGATGCCTTCCCGCTCGCAATAGGCCACCGCCTCGTCGCGGGTGTGGAAGCGCAGGCTCACCTGCTGCTGCATGTCGGACGAAGAGGTCCAGCCCATCAGCGGCTCGATCATGCGCGGCTTCTCGGGCTCGTAATCGAGCTGCCATTCCCGGGTCTTGGCGGTCCCGGATTGCATCGCGTTCTTGGCGGGCTTGTAGATCCGTGCGGTCATGGAAGGGTCGAGCCTGTCGGGGTGCGGCGCTGCGCCGGTTTGGTGGAAGCGGCGATCTTGGTGTATTGTTCCGCCGCGTAACGGATCGGGTCGGGATCACGTAAAGTTTTGAGGTTGGTCCCGGCCACTTGTGATTCCGTCGCCTGCGGTTTCGTTTCCTGATTTCCTATATTCCGTCCCCGGCACCCTGACAATCGTGGGGCCCGGCGGGCGACCTTCGCAACAACACGGACGATCGGCTCCATGGAAATTCAGGCCATTCTGCCCAGCAAAGGGCGCGATCTGCGGCTCGACCTGTTCCGCGGCGTCGCCAACTGGGCGATCTACCTGGATCACATCCCGAACAACGTGGTGAACTGGATCACAACCCGGAACTGGGGATTCAGCGACGCCGCCGATCTGTTCGTCTTCATCTCCGGCTACACTGCCTCGTTCGTGTACGCCAAGATGATGCTGGAGCGCGGCTTCATCGTCGGCGGCACCCGGCTGACCAAGCGGGTGTGGCAGCTCTACGTCGCGCACATCGTGCTGTTCGTGATCTACATCGTGGCGATCGGCTACGTCGCGCAGCGCTTTTCCGATCCCGAGATCATCAACGAGTTCAACGTCGCCGGGCTCGTCGCCAATCCGATCGAGACGCTGCGACAAGGCCTGCTGCTGAAATTCAAGCCGGTCAATCTCGACGTGCTGCCGCTGTACATCGTGCTGATGGGGCTGTTCCCGCC
>NZ_QTKI01000579.1:0-2201 GCF_010820945.1 Rhodopseudomonas sp. BR0C11 | reverse complement strand
GGTGATGGTGTAGCAGGTCGCCCGGCGGAACAGCCAGACGAGCAGTGCGAGCAGGCCGAGACCGGCAGCCGCCGGGATCAGAAGCATCGACGCGGACGTCAATGCTTCCGCCGGCGACTGGCCGTTCGACCAGTTCGACCAGGCCTTCCACGCGATCAGCAGGACGAAATAAATCGCCACGGCCCGCATGTGGAAGGACCTGATGGCCAACCCTTTGTAGGTCGGCTTCCCCTGCCAGATAACGCGCTCTCCCTCCGGCAAGGGCGACGGAAGCTCACGAAACTGGCTGGGGCTGTCGGTCATACGATCGACTCCGAACGCATCGGCGTGGCGTAGAGAGTGCCGGCGCCGTAGTACGCGCAGATCTTGTCTTCTTCGAGCTTGGAGACCTGATCGCTCTTCGCGGTGGTCGGGACGCCGGCGAATTGATCGCCGCGGATGGCGTCGACGGACACCTTGCCGAACGGGTCGTTGATCAGCGCGAACGGCACCGGGAGGAGCACGCGCTTACGGCTCTTGGCGACCTCGACTTCGAGGTAGCGGGCGATCACTTCGGCGCGGTCGACCCACACCTCGGTCACCGTACCACCGACCACGCCGTCGCAGCCGACGACCGACATGCCGACCGGGTTCGGGTCACGCGGGTCGAGGAACATGCCCTTCGCGGCGCGGAGCGGCGCGATGATCGGCAGGTTGTCGAGGCCGAGTTCCGGCACGTCGGCGCGCTGAGCGTAGGAGCCCGGGCCAACGCCATCGGCGAACGGATTGCCGGTCGGGACGAACGGCGCACCGGGCCACGGCGCAGACGGAGCGAGCGCCACGTTCGGGCGGTCGTTGCTGGTCGACGGCACGGTCTTGGTCGCACCACCACGCAGCAGGTAGGTCTTCGGATCCGGCGGCGCAGGGACGCCGATCTTCGCCAGGCGGGTGCCGGTGCCGGCATCGGCGACCAGCGGATAGCCCTCGCGCTTATCTTCCCGGCGCAAGTAGAACAGCAAGCCAGCGAAGAAGATCCAAAATACGTACAGGGTAACCTGTGCTAAGTCCAAATACGCTCCGGGTTGCATGGGACAGACCCCTTCCTCTTAGTTAACCTGGAAATTCGGCAAGGCCGAATTTGGCTGACGACTGCGCGTAGTTCGTTCGTGTCGTGCGCACGAGCGGACCGACCGCAACAAGCGTTGCAAACAGCAACGCGATCTCGATGTAGTAAACGAAGCAGTAACCGATTGCCGGCCCCGACAGCACGGCACCGAGCATGCCGTCACTGGCGAGCGAAGCGACGGCGTCGCGAATGCCGCCGCCGAGCAGGATGCCGCCGCCGGCAGCGGTCGCCTGCACTGCGCCCCACGTACCGAGCGCCATTCCCGAATCGCTACCGGACGCGACGGCCATCGCCGCCGTCAGCGTGCCGGCCGCAAACAATCCGCCGCCGAAACCGATCAGCGCCGTGCCGGCGCGGAACAGCAGCACCGACTGCGCCGGCGCCGACATCACCACCGCCGCGAAAGCGAACATGCCGATCATCGCACCGAGCCCGGCGAGCCGATACGGATCGCCGCCGCGGCCGAGCATCCGCGCCGACAGCGCGAAGCCGCCCAGCGTGCCGATCGCAAAGAAAGCCGTCAGCGCCGTGGTCTGACCGACGGTGAGCTGCAGCACCTGGGCGCCGAACGGCTCCAGCAGAATATCCTGCATCGAAAAGCCGGCCGTGCCGAGCGCCACCGCCACCAGCATCCGGGTCGAGCCGCCGGCGGCACGAAACTGCGCCCACGACTCGCCGAACTGCGGACGCAGCCGCGAGGCCGAGGTCAGCGTCGGGTTACGGGCTTCCTGCTTCCAAAGCGCGACGATGTTCAGCAGCAGCTGCACCACCGCGACGCCCTGAATCACCTGAATGAGCTTGAGCTCGCTGAAGTCGCGCAGCAGTTCGCTGAAGATCACGGCGCTGCCGGTCATGCCGATCAGCAGCATCACATACAGAAACGCCACCACCCGCGGCCGCGAATCTTCCGGCGCGATGTCGGTGGCGAGTGCGAGACCGGCGGTCTGAGTGGTGTGCAGGCCAGCACCGACCAGCAGGAACGCCAGCGCGGCGCCGAACTGACCGTACACGGCCGGATAAGCGCCCTCGCCCGACAGCACCAGCAGTGCGAACGGCATGATGGCGAAGCCGCCGAACTGCAGCAGCGTGCCCATCC
>NZ_QTKI01000058.1:0-17600 GCF_010820945.1 Rhodopseudomonas sp. BR0C11 | reverse complement strand
TCACCGGGGCGGGCGCGACGACGTAACCGAGCCGCAAACCAGGGGCCAGCGCCTTTGACAGGCTGCCGACATAGAGCACGTTGCTGGCGCGGTCGAGGCTCTTCAGCGGCGGCAGCGTCGCCGTCTCCGGCATCAGCTCGCCTTCGTAATCGTCCTCGACCACCACCACGTCGCCCGCCGCGGCGGCCTTCAACAGTTCGACGCGGCGCGGCAGCGGCATCGTCACGGCGGTGGGGCACTGATGACTGGCGGTGACATAGGCCAGCGCGCAGCTCTGGAACGTCGCGTCCGGTACCAGCCCTTCGCCATCGACGGAAAGCGGCACCACGTTGGGCGTCAGCATCCGGAAGATGTTGCGGGCGTCCGGATAGCCCGGCTCTTCGATGCCGACCTTGGTCTGGCCGTTGATGAATAGCGTTGCGATCAGATACAGCGCGTGCTGAGCGCCGATCGTCATCATGATCTCGTCGGCGCGGGCGTGGATGCCGCGGCGCGGCAGCACCTGCAGCTGCAACTGCTCGATCAGCGCCGGATCGTCGCCGTCGATCAGGTCGCGGGCCCAGTTGTTGATTTCCGGAACGCTGAGTGCGGCGCGGGCGCTTTCGCGCCAGTCGTTGGTCGGAAACAGGCTCGGATCGAACTGACCGAAGATGAACGGGTAGGGATGCGTCTGCCAGTCGAGCGGCTTGACGATGTTGCGATGCGCCGATGGCCTCACCGCGAACCGATCGGCCCAGTGTTCGTCGCCGCGGCTGGTGACCTCGGCGAGGCCGGGCGTCTCGGTGGCGAATTTCTTCGGCAGGCCGGCGACGAAGTAACCGCTGCGCTGCCGCGAGACCAGAAAGTTCTGATCGACGAGCTGCTCGTAAGCGATCACCACAGTGTTACGTGACACCTTCAGCACGGTGGCGAGATCGCGGCTGGACGGCATCTTCATGCCGAGCGGCAGCCGGCCATCCTCGATCGCCGTCACGATGATCTGGCGAATCTGCAATTGCAGGAAAGAGCCGCCGCGGTTGAGGCCGCGAAACAACGCGCCCCAGAATAACTCGTCTTTGCCTAATGCGGCGGCATCTGAAGAGGCAATTGCACCGCCGTTAGGCGTGCGTGCCACAGTGGACTCCCGGAATGTGAGCTGTGCTAGCTTTCCCAAGACGCGATACCCTGACTGACACGACGACGCGAAACGGCTGTCATTGCGAGAATGAAGCTTTTACAAACCGTCTGCAAGAAGCGAGCCATGGGAGGCGGCAGCTGGCGCATAGCCCTGGCTCCATTCGTGCTCGGCATCTGGCGCTAGTGCCACGGGGACGATCGCTTCACGCTCGCAATCGCAAGCCTGGAGACTAAGCGTGCCGTCTGACACCGTCGTTTATTCCGCCCGCAAGATTATCACCATGAACCCGTCGCGGCCGAGCGCGACGCATGTTGCGGTGCGAGACGGGCGGATCGTTGCGACCGGTAGTGCCGACGAGCTGATGGTAAGCGGCGCGCGGCTCGATACCCGCTTCGCCGACAAGGTGTTGATGCCCGGCTTCGTCGAAGGCCACAGCCACATCATGGAAGGCCTGATGTGGAAGCAGCCTTATGTGGGCGCGTTCGACCGCCGTTCGCCGGAAGGCAAAGTAGTGGCCGGTGTGCCGGACATCGAGGCGATCGTGGCGCGGCTGCAGCAGGCTGAAGCCGCGCTGCCCGACGATGGTTCGCCGCTCTATGCCTGGGGCTTCGATCCGCTGCATATCGGCGGCAAGATGCTGACCCGGCAGGATCTCGACCGGGTGTCGACCAAGCGTCCGGTCCTCGTCGTCCACGCCTCGTTCCATATCAACAATGTCAACACGCTGACGCTCGAGCGCGCCGAGCTGCTGCATGCCACCAACATTTCGGGCGTCGTCGCCGGCGCCGACGGCCTGGCGAGCGGCGAGCTGCAGGGCATTCCGGCGCGGATGCGGCTGTTCCGTGCGCTCGGCCACAATCCGCTCGCTGGTACCATCACCGAGGCGGACGTGCGGCGCTATGCGGCGTCGTGCTGCGTGCAGGGCGTCACCACGATTACCGACCTGCATAACGATCTCGCCGATCCGACCATCGAGGTCTATCGCGCCGCGACCAGTCAGGCCGATTTCGGCGTTCGCTTGGTGCCGGCGCTGGCCGCGGTGTCGCATACACCCGAACAGGCGATTGCCAAGTTGGAAACGCTGCGCGGCCACGCCAGCGACAAGCTGCATTACGGTATCGTCAAGCTGGTAGTCGATGGCTCGATCCAGGGCTTCACCGCACGGCTGCGCTGGCCCGGCTATCACAACGGTGCCGCCAACGGCCTGTGGTACATCGCGCCCGAAGAGCTGCCGCGGCTGGTCGAAGCGTATCACCGCGCCGGCGTGCAGCTTCACATTCACACCAACGGCGACGAGGCCACCGAAGTGGCGCTCGATGCGATCGAGGCCGCACAGACCGTCGCGCCTCGTCCCGATCATCGCCACACCTTGCAGCATTGCCAGATGGCCAGTGCCGCGCAGTTCCGGCGGATGAAGAATCTCGGCGTTTGCGCCAATCTGTTCGCCAACCACCTGTACTACTGGGGCGATGCGCACTACGAGCTGACGATGGGGCCGGAGCGTGCAGCGCGGCTCGACGCGACCGGGACCGCCCAGCGGATCGGGGTGCCGTTCGCGATCCACTCCGACGCACCGGTGACGCCGCTGGCGCCGCTGTTCACCGCTTGGTGTGCGGTCAATCGCGTGTCGTCGAGCGGGCGTGTGCTGGGCCGGGATACCGAAGCGCTCACCACCGAGCAGGCGCTTGCTGCAATCACCATCGGCGCAGCCTATACTTTGAAGATGGATCATCTGGTCGGCAGCATCGAAACCGGCAAATATGCCGACTTCGTCGTTCTCGATGAGGATCCGCTGGCCGTTCCGCCGGAGCGGCTGAAGGAGATCGCGGTCTGGGGCACCGTGATCGGCGGCATGATCAAGGAGGCGCCCCGCGCATGACGGCAGCATCCGCGACCATTTCAGTCACGGTGATCGGCGGCTTTCTCGGCGCGGGCAAAACCACCTTCGTCAACCACTTGCTACGCAGCGGCGGCCCTCGGACGGCCGTGCTGGTCAATGATTTCGGCGAGGTCAATGTCGACGCGACGCTGATCAAGAGCCACGACGGCACCACGATGACGCTGACCAACGGCTGCATCTGCTGCAGCATCGGCACCAGCTTCATCGACACGATGTGCCAGGTCCTCGACGCCGCGGTGCCGTTCGAGCGAATCGTGATCGAAGCCTCCGGCGTCGGCGATCCATGGAAGATCGCGGAGATTGCGCTGATCGAACCGTCGCTGCGGCTCGATCGGGTGATCGTATTGGCCGACGCCAGCCGGATTGCGCAACTGATCGACGATTCCAAGGTCGGCGACACCGTGCGCGGCCAGTTTGAGCGCTGCGACATTGTCCTGCTGAACAAGACCGATCTGGTGACTTCCGACGGTCTGGCCGCCGCGCTTGCCGCGGTGCGCAGCCTGCGTCCGGACGTGCGCATCGTCGACACTGCACAAGGCGCGATGCCGACGCTGGCGGAACTAGAGACGGCTGCGTCGTCGAGCGGTTTCCGCGCCGATGCGGTGGATGCCGCGGCGATCAATCACGGCGCCACCTTCAAGAGCTGGGCGTATCGCCGCGCCGGCCGGTTCGATCGCGCCCGGCTCGCCTGTGCGGTCGATAAGTTGCCGCCGCAGCTGTTGCGGCTGAAGGGCTCGTGCCGCCTCGCCGGCGAAGACGACGTCAAAGTGTTTCAGATGGTCGAGAGCGTCTGGAGCCTGTCGCCGGCCGATGCCGGACCGGCCGAGCCCGGCATCGTGCTGGTCGGCGTCGGCACCGCCGATCTGCCGCCCCCGGCCGAACTCGACGCGATCCTCGACCGCGCTTTGGCGCCGGCCGGAGCGCTGTCGTGACGCCCGCCCTGCCAGTTTCTCGCCGCGAAAGCCATGCGGCTTTCCACGTCCTGCCTCGCCCATCCTTTCTTGCAGCGGAGTTCTGACCGATGATGTTGACGAAGCGATCCTTTGTAGTCGGAGCCCTCGGCGGCATTGCGCTGATGGGCCTACCGCTCGAAACCAAAGCGGAAGGTGCGGGGAGCGGCGGAACGCTGGTGATCGGTTCGACGCAGGTGCCGCGGCACTTCAACGGTGCCGTCCAGTCCGGCATCGCCACCGCGTTGCCGAGCACGCAGATTTTCGCCAGCCCGCTGCGCTACGACGACAAGTGGAATCCGCAGCCCTATCTCGCCGAGTCCTGGGACGTGTCGAAGGACGGGCTGACGGTGACGCTGAAGCTGGTCAAGAACGCCACCTTCCATGACGGCAAGCCGGTGACCTCCGAGGACGTCGCGTTCTCGATCATGACCATCAAGGCCAACCATCCGTTCAAGACGATGCTCGCGGCGGTCGAGAGCGTCGATACGCCGGATCCGCACACGGCGGTGATCAAGCTGACGCATCCGCATCCGGCGCTGCTGCTGGCGATGTCGCCGGCGCTGATGCCGATCCTGCCGAAGCACGTCTATGGCGACGGCCAGGACGTCAAATCGCATCCGGCCAACCTGAAGCCGATCGGCTCCGGTCCCTACAAGCTCACCGAATACAAGCAGGGCGATTACTACACGCTGGAGAAGTTCGACAAGTTCTTCATCCCGGGCCGGCCGAAGCTCGACAAAATCGTGGTGCGGCTGATTTCGGATCCGAACGCCCTGATGGTGTCGGCCGAGCGCGGCGACGTTCATATGGTGCCCTACTTCACCGGCGTGCGTGACATCGAGCGGCTGGAGAAGGCGCCGAACGTCGTCGTCACCGACAAGGGCTTTGCCGGCATCGGCGCGCTCAACTGGCTCGCCTTCAACACCAAGAAGAAGCCGCTCGACGACGTGCGGGTCCGTCAGGCTATCGGCTATGCGGCCAATCGCGAGTTCATCGTCAAGAAGCTGATGGGCGGCAAGGCCTTGCCGTCGACCGGACCGATTGCGCCGGGCTCGCCGCTGGAAGAGAAGAACGTCGAGCAGTACAAATTCGACATCGCCAAGGCCAACAAGCTGCTCGACGAGGCCGGGCTCAAGCCGGATGGCTCCGGCGTCCGCACCACACTGACGATCGATTACATCCCCGGCAATGACGAGCAGCAGCGCAACGTCGCCGAATATCTGCGTTCGGCGCTGAAGCGGGTCGGGATCAATCTCGAAGTCCGTGCCGCGCCCGACTTCCCGACCTGGGCCCAGCGCGTCGCCAATTTCGACTTCGATATGACAATGGACACGGTGTTCAACTGGGGCGACCCGGTGATCGGCGTCGATCGGACCTATCTCAGCTCGAACATCCGCAAGGGCATCATCTGGTCGAACACCCAGCAATACGCCAATCCGAAGGTCGACGAGATCCTCGGCCAGGCCGCCCAGGAAAGCTCGCCGGACAAGCGCAAGGCGCTGTATTCGGAGTTCCAGAAGATCGTCGTTGAAGACGCGCCGATCTTCTACATCAACGCCACTCCGTACCACACCTCGTTCGCCAAGGGACTCGGCAACCTGCCGACTACGGTGTGGGGTGTCGCCTCGCCGCTCGATGAGCTGTACTGGGCGACTCCGCCGAAGAACTGATCCGCAATCTCGACTGACGAAGCATCAATGGCTCTCCTCACCCATCTGTTCGGAAAACTCGCCAACGCCGTCGCGCTGCTACTGGCGGTGCTGGTGATGAATTTCTGCCTGATCCATCTTGCACCGGGCGACCCGGTGCAGGTGATCGCCGGCGAGATGGGTGGGGCGTCGCCCGAGGTGATCGCGGCGCTCCGGGCAAAATACGGCCTCGACCACAGTCTGCTCGAGCAGATGTTCACCTATCTGGGCAAGGTGGCGCATGGCGACTTCGGTTATTCCTACTACTTCAACCAGCCGGTGCTCGGCCTGATCCTGCAGCGGCTACCGGCGACGCTGTATCTGGCGGCGGCCTCGCTGGTGGTGGCGGTGCTGATCGGTACGGTGCTCGGCGTGATCAGCGCGCGGCGGCCGAACGGTTTGCTCAGCCACGGCGTCACCGTGCTGTCGCTCGCCGGCCACGCGGCGCCGATCTTCTGGACCGGCCTGCTGCTTCTGCTGCTGTTCGGCTCGGTGTGGCCGATCCTGCCGGTTAACGGCATGACCGACGTGGTCAATCCCAAAACCGGCTTTGCCTATGCGGCCGACGTCGCCAAGCATCTGGTGCTGCCGTCGATCACGCTGGGGCTGGTATTCGTCGCGCAATATTCGCGGCTCGCCCGCGTCAACATGATCGACGTGCTGTCGGCGGACTACATCCGCACCGCGCGCGCCAAGGGGCTGCCGGAGCGGGTGGTGCTGGTCAAGCACGCGCTGCGCAACACCCTGATCCCGATCGTCACGGTGATTGGCCTGCAGTTCGGCAATCTGTTCGCCGGGGCGGTGTTGGTGGAGACGGTGTATTCCTGGCCGGGCATGGGGCGGCTAGTGTTCGACTCGATCCTGCGCCGCGACTACCCGACGCTGATGGGCGTGCTGTTCTTCTCCGCCGTGATGGTGATCGCGGCCAATATCCTCACCGACCTGGTGTACCGCCTGATCGATCCCCGTATCCGCGCAGGTGCCCGATGAGCACGATGGAGTCTTCGCTCGCGATGGCACAGAAGCCCGTTCCCAGCGTCAGCAAAGTGCCGAAGGCGGTGTCGCCGGCCCGGGCTGCGCTGCGGCAATTCATGAAAAGCCCGTCCGGCGTCGCCGGCGCGATCCTGCTCCTTCTGCTGCTCGCCGGCACCGCGCTCGGTCCGTGGCTGTATCCGGTCGACCCGCTCGACATCGTCGGGCTGCCGTTTGCCGCGCCCGCGGCCGATGCTCCGCTCGGCACCGACTATCTCGGCCGCGACGTGCTGGCCGGGCTGATCTATGGCGGCCGCGCCACGCTGACGGTGGGCGCGGTGGCGGCGCTGATTACGATCGTGATCGGCGTCACCGTCGGTGCGCTCGCCGGCTTCTTCGGCGGCTGGGTCGACGCGCTCCTGGTCAAGATCGCCGAGTTCTTCCAGGTGCTGCCGCCGCTGTTGTTCGCGATGGTGCTGGTGACGCTGTTCGGTCCGAAGCTGTCGACCATCACGCTGGCGATCGGCGCCGTGAGTTGGACTTCGGCGGCACGGCTGACGCGCGCCGAATTCATGCGGCTGCGGGATCTCGATTTCATCAAGGCCTCGCGCGCCGCCGGGGCCGGCAGTCTGCATCTGATCCTGCGGGTGGTGCTGCCCAACGCGCTGCCGCCGATCATCGTGTCGGCGACGCTCGCGATCGGCACTGCGATCCTGTTCGAGGGCGGCCTTAGCTTCCTTGGCCTGGGCGATCCCAACACCATGAGCTGGGGCCTGATGATCGGCCAGAACCGCAACTACGTGCTCGACGCCTGGTGGGCGGTGACGTTCCCGGGCGCCGCGATCTTCCTCGCCGTGCTGGCGGTCAGCCTGGTCGGCGACGGCGTCAACGATGCGGTCAATCCGCGGCTGCGGCGGAGGTGATAATGGCGCCGGTCCTGTCGGTCGAGAATCTCAGCGTCAGCATGACCAATCGCGACGGCGATTTAGTCCCGGTGCTGGAGAATCTGTCGTTCACCCTCGATAAGGCGCGCACCGTCGCGCTGGTCGGCGAGTCCGGCTGCGGCAAGAGCATGACGGCGCTGGCGATCATGCGGCTGCTGCCGGAAGGCTTCGTGGTCACCGGCGGGCGTATCATGCTCGACGGCGAAGATCTGCTCACCGCGCGACCGAAGCGGATGCGCGCGCTGCGGGGCGACGCGATGTCGATGGTGTTCCAGGAGCCGATGACGGCTCTGAACCCGCTGTACACCGTCGGCGATCAGATCGCCGAGGTGCTGTATTATCACCGCCGGCTCAGCCGCAAGGACGCCGCCGAGCAGGCCGTGCAGTTCCTGAAAGCGGTGCAGATCCCGGCCGCTGAGCAGCGCGCCAAAGCCTATCCGCATCAGATGTCCGGCGGCATGCGGCAGCGGGTGATGATCGCGATGGCGCTCGCCTGCCGGCCGAAGCTCTTGATCGCCGACGAGCCGACCACTGCGCTCGACGTCACCGTGCAGGCGCAGATTTTCGACCTGCTCGCCCAGCTCCAGGACGAGACCGAAGCCGCGATCGTGCTGATCACCCACGATCTCGGCGCGGTCGCCGAACTCGCCGACGACATCGCCGTGCTCTATGCCGGTCGCTGCATCGAGACCGGACCGGCGCATGAGATCGCGGCGCGGCCGCGCCATCCCTATACGCGCGGTCTGCTCGGCTGCGTCCCGCATCTCACTGTCGGCGTCGCCAAGCCGGAGCAGTGGATCGATCTCGGCGAAATTCCCGGCATGGTGCCGGCGCTCGGCAATCGCGGGCCGGATTGCGCGTTCCTGGCGCGCTGCGCCAATGCCTCGGAGGCATGCCGGTCGCGGCCGCAGCCGCCGCTCGGGGCGATCGCGGCCGGGCATGCGGTGTCGTGCTGGCGTGCCGAGGAGATCGCCGCATGATGATCCATGAAGACCTGCGCCCCGCCGACGGCGATCCCTATCTGCTCGACGTCAACGACCTCGTGGTGCACTTCCGCACCGGCCGTAAGCGGCCGTGGGGCAAGCCGTCGTTCGTTCACGCCGTCGACGGCGTCAGCTTCCGCGTCAAGCGCGGCACCACCTTCGGCATCGTCGGCGAAAGCGGCTCGGGAAAATCCACCACCGCACAGGCGATCATGCGGCTGGTGCAGGCGACCTCAGGGCAGGTGGTGTTTCGCGGCGAAGACATCATGCCGCTCACCGGCGAGCCGCTGCGCAAGGCGCGCAAGCATCTGCAGATCGTGTTCCAGGACCCGTTCTCGGCGCTCGATCCGCGGCGCAGGGCCGGCGACCAGATCCGCGAGCCGCTCGATCTGCTCGAGATCGGCAGCCGCAGCGAGCGCGACGCGCGCGTGCGCAAGCTGCTTGCCGAAGTCGGCCTGCCGCCGGAAGCCGCCGATCTGTTTCCGCATCAGTTCTCCGGCGGTCAGCGCCAGCGGCTGTGCATCGCCCGCGCCTTGGCGCCGGAGCCCGAGCTGATCGTCTGCGACGAGGCGGTGTCGGCGCTCGACGTCGCGATCCAGGCGCAGATCCTGAACCTCTTGAAGAAGCTGCAGCGCGAGCGCGGCCTCACCTACATCTTCATCTCGCACGATCTCGGCGTCATCCAGCAGTTCTGCGACGAGATCGCCGTGATGTATCTCGGCAAGATCGCCGAACAGGCGCCGGCCTCGGCGCTGTTCACCGAGCCCCGCCATCCCTACACGTGGTCGCTGGTGTCGGCCGCTGTGCCGCCCGGTCCGCTACGCGACGAGCTGAAGGCCAAGTATCTGGTCAAGGGCGAGCCGCCATCGCCGGTCGATCCGCCGCCCGGCTGCCGCTTCGCGCAGCGCTGCCCGTTCGCCGAGGCGCGCTGCCGGGCGGAGTTGCCGTTCCTCGACGCCGCAGGCCATGAGCATTACGTCGCCTGTCACCGCAAGGACGAGATCGGCATCCCCGATTTCGCCCCGCGTGCGGCGAGCGGGCCGATCGGTTAGTTCACTTGGCGGCGGTTTGCCGTTCGTGGAATATCAATCATCGTCATTGCGAGGAGTGCAGCGACGAAGCAATCCAGCTCCATGCGCTGAGCTGGATTGCTTCGCTTCGCTCGCAATGACGGAACGGCTACACCTTGGCGTCGAGCAGCGCCTTGCTCATGTCGCGGTCCGCCTTAAGCGAGGCGAGGTTGGCGGTGTAGCTGTATTTCGCGACCATCTGTCCGATGAATTCCTGCGCCAGATCCACGTTCGGCGCCGCCACCATGCCGTCCGCATTGGCGAACGGCGCTTGCGGGTCGGACGCCGGGACGGTGGCGGGCGAGGTCGTGCTCAGGCTGGTCTGAGTGCCGCCGGTCGATGTGTCGGTTTGATTGACCTGCAGCGGCTTGTAAGCCTGCGGCGCACCGGCCGGGACGGTGCCGTCGGCGCCGGGCAGCGCACCGGTCGATTGCTGATTGGCGATGTTGCTGGCCGACACTTCGAGCCGGCGGGTCGCTGCTTTCAGGCCGGAGACGGCAATCGACGAGATGCTGGACATGGACGCGCTCGTTGCGGCGGACAGGTGCGGGCAGAAGACGCCCGCACCTTGCAACGATCCGTGCACAGCTTGGGTGCAATTTGAACGATCCGGCTAAAGCTTTCTTAATCCTGCCGGGGCGTCACGCGGATTGCGTCAGGCCGGCTGCGTCGCCGGCCGTTGCGGGCGCCGCCGCAGCTTGCGCCGGGTCCACAGCCAGACGCCGGTGACCAGCAGGCCGAGCAGCACCACCGAGGTGATGACGTTGAGCGTGCCGGACAGCCAGGTCGACCAATTGCCTTCGTGCAGTAGCCGCGGCCAATTGCGCGGCAGCGGTGTGACGCCATCCGGCGCGAAGGTGTAGGCGCGCAGCTCGCCATCTTCGTAGATCCGCGCCATCATCCGTCCGCCGCGATTGGCGATCATCGCCAGGTGCGACACGTCGTGCGATTGCGCGATCTGCTGCACAGCGTCGGTTAGCTTGATAGTCATGCGGGCCGGCGGCGGGCCGCTGGAGAACGTCAGGCCGAACGCCATGCACAGCGCGGTGAGGGGGCTCAGCAGCAACAGCGGCAGCGTGAACCACGCCGCGCCCTTGTGCCAGCCGGAGAGGCTGTTGCGCAGCCGCGGCAGCCCCATCAGCACGCCGATCGTCATCAGCACCGTCATGGCGATGGTCGAGGCAATCACCAGCCATTCGTAGCCGAGCAGGCGCTCATGGGTTCGCCGCGCCCATAGCAGCAGGTCGCCGGTGGAATCGCTGGCGGCTGCGGCTTCGCCGGTTGCGAGGTCGATCGGGGGTGCATTGACCCCGAGCAGGCGCATCTGCTGGCCGGTGGCGTTGATCGCGAGCCCGCGCGCCTGGCCTTGCGGATCGTAGCGTTCGATCAGGCCGGTAAGGCGGGCGGCATCGAGCGTTCCGGCCGGCAGGCCGCGGCCTTGCAGCATCGGCTCGACCGACAGAATGAGTCCGGTGACGATGATGGCGAGTAGCGGCAGCGCGAACACCAGACTTGTCCAGCGATGCAGTTTGAGGAGCAATGCATTATTCATGATGGAACTTCACGGTTGCGATCAGCGGCGAGCAACATGCGGATGCCGTCGTTGATCAGGCTTAAACGTCGCCGGCGGCGTCTGGCATCGGCTCTACTGCCTTCGTCCGTCTCTTCAGGACCGGCGGAGAGCCTCGATGTCGCGGCGAGTGCTCCTACCTGCTCATGAGGCGGATGGAGCGCAGCGTGTTGTAGGCCTCTGAACCTATCGATTCGCTGACAGATTCTGCAGAGCATCAAGCCCTTGGGGCTGCTCGAATTCTCGCGCCAAGGCCACATGGTCGCTTCTTGAACCAGATGATGCCGGCAGCGGTGGTCCGATTGAGCGAAGTGATTCGGGGCGCGCAGCGCTCGTGACGTTCTTGTCCGGGAAATGCCGAATCACCGGCACATTGCGGACTACGGCGGTGGCCAGCGTTGCTCCTCCTTCGTCGTCAGGCGTCCTGCCCGAATGCGCGCGCGGGCGTGCATCGCGTTGCTGCCGCTCCGGCGAGATCGCGATGGCAGATTCGAATGTTCTCCGGAACGGCCGGCCTGTCCGGCAAATCACCAACTCGCGCAAACTGATGAGCGACGGTAACATCGTTGCAAGCAGTCGGTCGTGACGGGCCGCGCTGGATGGTGAGCCGCCGTGACCGGCGTGTCGCCGACGCGCGTTGTGGTGACGATCGCGCTGTGCCGACGTCATCCTTAGTAGCGGTTGCTCTGTCCTTAAGCGTGCTGAAACTTGCGCCTGTTGAAATTCCGGGGCGTTGATAACATGCTGCAGTTGCAAACCGTCTGGTGACAATTCCAACAGGTATGGAGGTAGTATGCGCTCCTCATCGATGATCTTGCTCGGTGCCATCGCGTTCGTTGCCGCGCTGTCGGTGGTGAACCAGGTCGGTGTGCCTCATCCGGCTCTGATCGAACCCGCCGTCGCTGCCACGCCGGTCGCGCCGCCGGTCAGTGCTTTCCGCACCGTGACGTCGTCGACCTGCTCGTCCAACGGCTGCCCGACCTCGTGTGAGGCGGATGAAGCGCTGATCTCCGCGATCTGCATCGGTCCGAGCAGCGCCAAGTTCAGCGACAACCTTTCTCTGGAGAACGGGCAGATGACCGCGAGCTGCGGCCCGAGCTCCTCCACCATCGTGGTGTCCTGCGCCCGCAAGTAACGCAGGCAGTTCGCTTCTGGGAGCCGGCGGCTGATCCAAGCACCCGCGGGCTCTCGTCAGTCTCAAAGGTTCTCTCCGATGCAAAACTGGTTCATCGCACTCGCCGTCGCAGTGCTGCTGCTCATCGGCTTCGCCGCCGGACCGATGTCCGTGGTCGTCGCCTTCCTGGCATTCTGGGTCACGCTGTATCTGGTGTGGGCCCGCGACCTCGGCTTCAAGGACACCTGGTCGCGCTACGGCCTGCAGCGCGTGAAGCCGCCGTTCTGGGCGGCGGAGAACAAGGTGTGGTTCTTCCCGATCTTCGACGACCGCGCCAAGGTGGTGAAGGCCGCCGCGGTGCCGCTGCTGATCATCGCGCTCAGCCTGATGCTGCCGACCTCGGTGGTGCGGATCGGCACGCTGTTGGTGCTGGCCTGGTACTGCCTGGAGATCTACCGGTCGCAGAAGGGCCTGGATCAGCTCGACCGCGCGCGCTTCAACTAATTCGGCGCAGCGCCGCTTCGGCGGCGCGCGCTCACGACGACATCGGCAACGGCGGGTGTGGCCAGCTCCACGCCCGCCGTTCGCGCGTCGGCGGTTAGGCATCTTTAAATGCTCCGCAGTTAGTACTGGACGGCGCTGCAGATTTTGCGATCATTGTCGCGCGTGAATGGCGTGCACAGGGCTCCGGCCGTGCGGCCATCTGGTGCTTTAAGTAGCCGGAGAGCCTCGAGGAGATCGCGATGGCAGACAAGAACTCGTCCGACGTCATCCTGAACGTGATGACCAAGAACCTCGATCAGGCGCGCGGCGCGATGACCAACTACCTCGAGTTCATCAGCAAGAGCATGTCGGTGGTGCCGATGGGCCAGAGCAGCCAGGCCACCACGCTGAAGGGCTACGTCGACCGCAACGTCCAGGCGACGTTCGATTTCTCGCAAGCGCTGCTGCATGCCAAGGACTTTCAGGACGTGGTCCGGATCCAGACCGAATTCCTGCAGACGCAATTCCGCGTTCTCACCGACCAGGCCAAGGACGTCGTCGAGATGACCAAGCCGACCGTCATCGTTCCGAACGACGGTTAGAAGGCGTTGTCCGCCACCGCCGGTCTGCCAGCCGCGTAGCGGTCGTCATCTGCGATGACCGCTACGGGAACGGTTGCGCACACACCGCATTGATGCAGCTGAACAGGCTCAGCTCTGATTTTGGATACCAAGCATGTTGAAGATCGTCGGTCCGCTCGTTTGCCTCACCCTGATCGCCGGCGCCGCGCAGGCGCAGGAGCGTCGCCCTGATCCTGGCTGCGGCCGGGATGTGTCGCGTCTGTGCCGGGCGGTGATGAACGAGTCCGACGGGGCGATTCTGAACTGCCTGCAGCAGCATCGCGCCAAGCTCAGCGCCAAATGCGCCAAGGTTCTGACTGACAACGGTCAGTAACAGGTCGGCTCAACCCGTCATCCGTCCATGCCCGTGCCTGTCGCGGACCGGAATGGCCAAGACGCGCCCGACCATCACGCCGGGCGAGATCGAATCCCGAGATCAACCCTATGTCGAGCCGCCGCTGACGCCGGCGACCGGCAGCACCTCGGTCGCGGTGGTACGATCAGGCGATTCCTCTTTCCAGCGCACCGAGCCGAATGGCCGCTCCAGCATGCGCCGCACCCGCACCGGCTCCGGTCCACGATGAAACGCGATCGCGCGCCGGTGCAGCGCGCGGTCGTCCTGGGTTGAACGGCTGCGCTGGCGCAGATAATCGAGCCAGGTCGGGCAGTGGTAGCGCTCGGTCCATAATTCCGGATCTGCAACGTCGCGGGCGATCGACCAGCCATAGGCGCCGTTGCGCTGGCGGCTGAGCTGCACTTCCTGCATCACGTTATGAAACGCGCGCGCCTCATCGGCGTCGACCCGGTAATCGATTTCGATCACCACCGGACCGCTGCGCGACGTCAGCGCCAGTTTCACTTCCGGATCGTCCAGAAGCTCGGCATCCTCAGTGCGGGTGCCGACCGGCGGCATCGGCAGCAGGAAGGCGAGCACCGGAGAAGCCAGCATCGCCAGCCCCGACAGCAGCATCGATGGCGCGACGCCGGACAGATCAGCGACGTGGCCCCAGCCCCAGCTGCCGATCGCGATGCCGCCGGAGATCGACGCCTGGAACGCCGCAAGCGATCGTCCCGCCACCCAGCGCGGCGCCGACAGTTGCACGCCGATGTTGAACAGCGCGATCGCCAGCATCCACACCGCACCAGCGACAACGAGGGCTCCAGCGGTAAGGAGGGGCGAGCGGCTGATCGCGATCACCGCCATCGCCACCCCCATGATCATCGCACACAGCCGAACCGCGGCTTCGCTGCTCAAGCGCTGCCGCGCAATCCCGACATTGAGGGCGCCGATCACTGCGCCGATGCCGAACGCGCCGAGCAGCAGCCCGTAGGTCTCGGCGCCGCTGTGCAGCAGGTCGCGCGCCACCAGCGGCATCAAGGCCAGCACCGAGCTGCCGGCGATGCCGGTCACCAGCGTGCGGGTCAGCACGATGCGGATCGCCGGCGAGTTGGTGATGTAACGCACGCCGGAGACGATCGCGCGGTTCAGCCGCTCCGGCGGCAGCCGTGGCGGCTCGCTGTCCCGCCGCCACAGCAGCAGCACGATCAGCAGCGGCAGATACAGCACCGCATTGGCGGCGAATGCCGCCACCGCGCCGGCAGCCGCCACCACGATGCCGCCGACCGCCGGGCCGAAGCTGCGTGCGATGTTGTAGCTGATGCCGTTCAGCGCCACTGCGGCCGGCAGGGTTTCGGCCGGCACCTGCTCGGACACCGAGGCCTGCCAGGACGGTCCGAACAGCGCCATGCCGGTGCCGATCACGAAGCAGAACAGCAGCAGGGTGTTGGGTGTCACCAGCCCGAGATGCGCCAGCGCCGCCAGTGTCGTCGCGCCGGCGAGGCCGATGCCGAGCGCGGCCAGGGCCACCATGCGGCGGTCGTACATGTCGGCGATCGCGCCCGCCGGCATCGCCACCAGCATGATCGGCAGCATCAAGGCGGTCTGCACCAGCGCCACCTTGTCGGCGGACGCAGTCATCTGCGTCATCGCCCAGGCGGCACCGACACCGTTGATCATCAGGCCGAGGTTGGACAGCAGGCTTGCCAGCCAGATCCGCCGGAACAGTGCGTGCCGCAGCGGCGCCGCGATCCCGTCGCCGGAAAACAGCCCGCGCTTCGCCGTGCCCGCCATCTGGGTCTGACCCTCCGCCGTCCTCACCGCCCCGCCGATTCAACGGCGCTGGAAACAGTGATGCCTGCGAAGCGCTCGCACTGTCCAGAGCCAACGGCGCTGGAGCGCTGGACCAGGGACTGTTACGGTCGAAAAACCGATGGAGGAGACGCGATGCAGACCACCCGGCGCAGCCTGCTGAAGGCGTTCGGAGCGCTGCCCGTGGTGCTTGGCGGCACACCGCTTGCGGCGCTGGCGCAAAGCGAAGCGACTGCGGTACCGGCGGAAGTTCCGCCCATCCTGTTCGTACATGGCAATGGCGACCACGCCGCATTGTGGATCGCTCAAATCTGGCGGATGGAGTCCAACGGCGTCGCCCGCGGCCGGCTGGCGGCGCTGAATTTCACCGATCCGTTGGCGCGCAGCGACGACGGTGTGGCGCAGGATCATCGCTCAGCGACCAACGACCAGCGTCGCGAATTGGCCGCAGCGATCGCCGACCTCAAGCGTCGCACCGGCGCAGCCAAAGTGGCGCTGGTGGCGAGTTCGCGTGGCGGCAACGCGGTGCGCAACGTGATCAAGAATGGCGGCGCCGCCGACGTGTCCCATGCGGTGCTGTGCGGGACCCCGAACCACGGCGTCTACGCCTGGGATTCCGACCTCCGCAACGAGTTCAATGGCAAAGGCCCGTTTCTGAGCGACCTCAACGCCGGCGACAGCGAGGTCATTCCCGGCGTCGCGTTCCTCACCTTGCGCAGCGATGGCATGGACAAATACGCGCAAGCTGACGGCCGCTTCGTCGGCAAGCCGGGTACGCCAACCGGCGTCACCGCGGTGGGGCCGGAGCTGAAGGGTGCAACTAACCTGGTGCTCGGCGCGCTCGACCATCGCGAGACCGCGTTCCATCCGCGTGCCTTCCGCGAGATCTACAAATTCATTGCCGGCCGCGAGCCGGAACGGATCGCGGTCGCGCCCGAAGCGGCGGTGCAGCTCAGCGGCCTCGTCACCGCGACGCCCGGCGGTGTGCCGACCAACCGGCCGGTGGCGGATGCGCGGGTCGAGGTCTATCGCGTCGACCCCGACAGCGGGAAACGGATCGGCGCGGCGCTGTTCGACGGCCGAAGTGGCCCCGACGGGCGCTGGGGCCCGGTCGACACCCAGCCGCCCTGGCCGCTGGAATTCGTGCTTACCCAGCCCAGCGAGATGACCACCCACATCTATCGTTCACCGTTCCCGCGCTCGTCGGACGTGGTGCATCTGCGCGCGACGAAGCCGGCCGCCAAGCCGCAGGACGGCGCCGGCGCGGTGGTGATGCTGTCGCGGCCGCGCGGTTATTTCGGCCTGCCGCGCGACATCGTGATCCTCGACGGCAAGCAGCCGACCGACGTCAAGCCGGGTGTGCCGACCGACTCGGTGACCACGGCGATCGTGCCGTCTGGGGAAGTCGGTCGCGCCGTGATCGGCCTGTTCAATGAGGAGCGCATCGTCGCCCGGGCGTGGCCGCTCGCCGAGAACCGCATCACCGTCGCCGAGCTGACCTATTAGCGCGGCGGTTCGCGCTTGCGCCAGTTTTTGCGGGCCCTCACCCCAACCCTCTCGCGCTTGCGGGAAAAGGGGAGGGCGCTCCGAGCAGGGGAGCTCTTCAGCGGGTCAAACGTGCCCGCTTAAATCCGTGATGGTCGGCGCATCGCCATTCAGGGGATTTTGCGGGTCGCGGCTGTAGCGCAGCGTCTCGAACCGCATCGCGCGGGCGTCGATCATCACCAGCCGGCCGACCAAGCCTTCGCCGACGCCGACGATCTCGCGGATCGCCTCCAGCGCCATCATTGAGCCGAGCACACCGGCGAGCGCGCCCATCACCCCGGCCTCCTCGCAGCTCGGCACGGTGCCGGCCGGCGGCGGTTCGGGAAACAGGCAGCGATAGGTCGGGTTGGGCTCGCCCGCGGCGTTGCGCTCGTGGGCGCGAATCGTGGTCAGCGATCCGTCGAACTGGCCGAGCGCTGCGGTGATCAGCGGCCTCTTGGCCAGATAGCAGGCGTCCGACACCCGATAGCGGGTGGCGAAATTGTCGGAGCC
>NZ_QTKI01000578.1:0-2223 GCF_010820945.1 Rhodopseudomonas sp. BR0C11 | reverse complement strand
CTATCCGTTCGGCTGCTCCGAGCAGATCACCAGCCGCGCGATGCCGCTGCTCTACGTCAACGATCTCGCCGCCGGCGCGCATCTGGCGATGGACGGCAGCGCCGACGAGCGGATCAAGGGCGCGATCGACCGGCTGCTGTCGCGGCAGGGCTCGAACGGCTCGTTCGGGCTGTGGTCGACCGGCGGCGACGATGCCTGGCTCGATGCCTACGTCACCGACTTCCTGACCCGGGCGCGCGAGAAGCGCTTCGTGGTGCCGGACGTCGCGTTCCGCGCCGCGCTCGACCGCATCCGCAACTCGGTGGTCAATGCCGATGAGCCGGAGAAGGACGGCGGCCGCGATCTCGCCTATGGCCTCTATGTGCTCGCCCGCAACGGCGCCGCACCGATCGGCGACCTGCGCTATCTCGCCGATACCAAGCTCGACAAGCTGGCCACGCCGATCGCCAAGGCACAGCTTGCCGCGGCGCTGGCGCTGGTCGGTGACCGCGCCCGGGCCGAGCGGGTGTATGCGGCGGCGGCCGACAGCCTCAACCCCAAGCCGTCGATCGTGCTCGGCCGGGTCGACTACGGCTCGGAGCTGCGCGACGCCGCGGCCCTGGTGTCGCTCGCCAGCGAAGGCAACGCGCCGCGGCCGACGCTGACGACGGCGGTGCAGCGGGTCGAAGCCGCGCGCGGGCTGTCGCCTTACACCTCGACCCAGGAGAACGCCTGGCTGGTGCTGGCGGCGCGCGCGCTCGCCAAGGAGACGATGGCGCTCGACCTCAACGGCGATGCGGTGAAAACGGCGCTGTACCGCAGCTACAAGGCGGACGAGGTGAAGGCCCAGCCGCTCAAGATCGCCAACACCGGCGACTCCCCGGTGCAGGCGGTGGTGACGGTGAGCGGTTCGCCGATCACCCCGGAGCCGGCCGCCAGCAACGGATTCAAGATCGAGCGCAACTACTTCACGCTCGGCGGCGAGCCGGCCGACATCACCAAGGCGAAGCAGAACGACCGCTTCGCGGTGGTGCTGACGATCACCGAGCCGAAGCCGGAATACGGCCACGTCATGATCGCCGACTACCTGCCAGCGGGCCTGGAGATCGACAATCCGCATCTGGTGTCGTCGGGCGACTCCGGCACGCTGAGCTGGATCGCCGATGGCGCCGAGCCGGTGAACACCGAGTTCCGCGACGACCGCTTCACCGCCGCGATCGACCGCAAGGCCGACGACAAGTCGGTGTTCACGGTCGCCTACGTGGTGCGCGCGGTGTCGCCCGGCAAATACGTGCTGCCGCAGGCCGTGGTCGAGGACATGTACAATCCCTCGCGCTACGGCCGCACCGGCACCGGCACGATCGAGGTGCGGGCGGCGAAATGAGCGAGCGGCCGACCAACACGCCCGCAGCGTCGCGAGAGGTCCTGACGCCTGCCAAGGCGTCATTGCGAGCGGAGCGAAGCAATCCAGCGCCACGCGCGCTGCGTGGATTGCTTCGTCGCTTCGCTCCTCGCAATGACGGGTGGAGAGGTTGGGGGAGGATCAAGACGACCGCCCTCGTGTCGGCGCTCCTGATCGCCATCGCAAGCGGCGGCCTTTTCGCTTACGCCGTCTCGCTCGGCCCGTTGCCGCTCGACGAGGCGCGGCAGACGTCGGTGACGGTGGTCGACCGCCACGGCAAATTGCTGCGGGCGTTCGCGATGGCGGACGGGCGCTGGCGGCTGCCGGTCGATGCGACGACCGAAGTCGATCCGCGCTACCTCAAGCTGCTGCTCGCCTACGAGGACAAGCGGTTCTATCAGCACCACGGCGTCGATCCGCTCGCGGTCGGACGCGCCGCGTTGCAGCTCGTCAGCCACGGCCGGATCGTCTCCGGCGGCTCGACCATCACCATGCAGCTCGCGCGGCTGATGGAGCCGCGGCGCCAGCGCTCGGTCGGCGCCAAGCTGCGGCAGATGGTGCGCGCGGTCGAACTCGAACAGACGCTGTCGAAGCAGCAGATCCTCGATCTTTATCTGGCGCTGGCGCCGTATGGCGGCAATCTCGAAGGCATTCGCGCCGCTTCGATCGCGTATTTCGGCAAGGAGCCGAAGCGGCTGACGCTGGCGGAGTCGGCGCTGCTGGTCGCCTTGCCGCAGTCGCCGGAAACGCGCCGGCTCGATCGTTTTCCGGATGCCGCCCAGGCCGCGCGCGATCGGGTGCTGGCTCGGATGGTCGAAGACGGCGTCGTCAGTGACGAAGAC
>NZ_QTKI01000577.1:0-2232 GCF_010820945.1 Rhodopseudomonas sp. BR0C11 | reverse complement strand
CGGTAGTACAGGATCTTGCGGGTGGGATCGGGCGCGGGCTTCGGCGTCGGCTGTGCAGAGGGCTCGTCGGCCTCATACACCGGCAGATAAGCGCGGCCTTGCGCATCGGCCTTCGGCACCGCCGACCAGCGCGGCGCGCCGGATGGATCGCGGTAGTACAGCGGCGATCGTTCGTCAGCCGCGGCAGGCGACGCGAGACAGAGTCCGATCAGAAACAGCAGGGAGGGTGAGCGCAGCTTGGTCATGACGTGCACCGTCGCGCGCCGCGAGGGCGCATCCGAATTCGGGAGATAGGAAGGACGGCGGCGCCGCGGCTGCGGCGCCGCGCTGGCCTATTTGAACGCCTTGACGATCACCTTGCCGGTGACGGTCTCAGGCTCGCCCTGGACCTTCGCCGACAGCGTGATCTGGTAGCGGCCGGCCATCGGCAGGTCGGTCTTGAAGGCGTACACGCCGGGTTCCGGCGACGGCAGGGCCGTCACCGGAGACACCATGTCGGCCATGTTGTCCGGCGCCATGTCGACCCGGGTCTTGAAGATCACCGCGCCTTCCACCGGCTTGCCGGTGGTCTTGTGGGTGAGGCGGATCGCGACGGTGACGTCGTCGCCCTTCTTCATCTCGGGCGTCTTGGGCTCGAAGGCGTAGTCGCCCGCGCCGGCCATTGCGGCGGTCGCAAACAGGGTGAGCGCGGCGGCGCAGGCCGCTGCGGTGCTGAATTTCGCAGTCATCATGATCTCCAAACGTGTCTGATCTCGTGCTGCGGCCGAACGGCACGCAGCATTTATCGGCGCGGGCGAAACGCTCGCGCGGCGGTCAGCGAGAGATCAGACGCGAGGAGGCCGGAACGGCGGGCTGCCGGCGTGGTCCGGCACGAACAGGTCGGCCGGCGGAAACACCGTGCTGGCGCGCTGGACGATGAACTTCACCGGCACCGTAGCAACCGGCGAGAAGCCGACCGAGGCGCCGACGCAGCAGAACCCGAGCGGGCACTTGGCCGGATGTTTCGGCAGGGAGGGCGTTACTGGCGCCGCATCGGCGGTGGCGCCGTGGCAAGATTCGACGGCGGCGGTGACGTGGTCAGCGTGGGCGCTGACGTGATGCTCGTGGTGCTGGACGTGCTGCGCGGCTTCCGCCGGTCCGGTAGGCAGCATGACGGCCGACGCCGAGCCGACCGGCAAAGCCGCCAGCGACAACGCCATCAGCAGCGCCAAGATCGTCCGGAACAGTCGCATCCCGCTTTCAACTCGCCAAGGGCTATCTGTCCTCCGATAGCACGACGCCAGAGGTAAGACTTGTCACGCGTCAATTTCAAGACCGACGCTTATGGAAGGTGCACCGGTCTCGATTTTGATGATCATACCCCTGCAGGGTATCGAGGCGCAAGGGTACCGTTTCGGCATCCGCCACGGGGCTGGGCGCGCGCCGGGAGCGGTATCGAGCCTCCCTGGTGCCGTGACACCTGTCCGTCGCCTGCTGCCGGCCCTGCAGTGGCCGCCGGGACACAATTCCACATCCATCTAAAGAATTATTCTCGTGGCGCGAAGGAACTCATTCTTCGACGGCTGCCTTCGAGAAAATGCACTGCTAATCGCCTGGGCTGAATCGATAGCAATGAGTGGAGTGCATCTGTTAGTAGAAATCTATTCTATTAGTTGTGTGTTTGACGACAGATCGCTGACATGGACACAACTCAAATCTTCTCCTATTCCGCGAAGGTGGTCCATTTGAGCGACGCGCCGGCACTTGGGTGCCGCGGCGCCGAGGGTAGTGATTCATGACTGAAGATACCGAAGTCCGCAGGACGCTCGCTGAAGGCGCTGCGCGCCAACTCGCCAACGCGACCAAGACCCGCGCGCAATGGGGTGGCATTTCCCCGCGCTGGCTGGTGCCGCTGTTGCAATGGACGCCGGTCGAGGCTGGTATCTTCCGTCTCAACCGCGTCAAGGAAACGCGCGGCGCGACCGCATCGGCTTCGTTTGATGTCGAGTGCAGCCCGCGGCGCGACCGCGATCCGGATCTGCCGGAGACCTTCGTCGACTACGAGGAGCATCCGCGCGAGTACTTCCTCAACGCGGTGACGACTGTGCTCGACGTCCAGACCCGCGTGTCCGACCTCTACAGCCATCCGTTCGATCAGATCCAGGAGCAGCTCCGGCTGCTGATCGAGAAGGTGAAGGAACGGCAGGAGGGCGAACTGATCAACAACGCCGAATATGGCTTGCTCGCCAACAC
>NZ_QTKI01000576.1:0-2237 GCF_010820945.1 Rhodopseudomonas sp. BR0C11 | reverse complement strand
GAGCTATCTCACCGCCGCGGCGGCTTACGGCTGGCAGGACATCACCACCGAACGCACTGTCGCAATCGGCGGCCTCAATCAACTCCGCGCCAACTTCAACGCCAACGCGTACTCCGCGCGGGTTGAAGCCGGGCATCGCTGGATCGCCCCGGCAATCGGCGGTCTTGGTCTGACGCCGTACGCTGCGGCCCAGGTCACCGCCTTCGATCTGCCGGCCTATGCCGAGCAGGCGGCGGGCGGAACCGGTGTATTCGCACTCGGCTATGCGGCCAAGACCGTGACCGCGACGCGCAGCGAGTTCGGCCTGCGGACCGACAAGTCGTTCGCGCTCGATAGCGCGCTGCTGACGCTGCGCGGCCGCGCCGCATGGGCGCACGACTTCGATGTCGATCGGTCGGTGACAGCAACCTTCCAGGCGCTGCCCGGCGCCAGCTTCGTAGTGAACGGCGCACGGCCCGCGCGGGATGCTGCGCTGACCACGGTGTCGGCGGAAGTGAGTTGGCTGAATGGCTTCTCGGTCGCCGCCAGCTTCGAAGGCGAGTTCTCGGACGTCACCCGCAGCTACGCCGGCAAAGGACTGCTTCGCTACGCGTGGTGATCGCTCCGGTGAGGGCGGCCGGCCTCGGAACGCGCCTCAATGCATCGTCTTGCTGCTCTTGAGGAACGGCCGCCGGGCGGATTCGTGTTTCTCGTAGAGCTCGAGCCAGCGGCGATCTTCCGGCCGGTACCACTCGTCCCGGGTGACCTGGGGCAACGGCATGCTCTTGCTGATGATTTCCTCGAGGCGAAAATACTCGGCAGTCTCCTCCGCCGTCAGCCCAATCAGCACGCGGTTGCCTGAATCGTCGAGTTCGTAGTCGTCGTCCTTGATCATGCGGTTAGTTGACCAGGCGCGCGCGCGTGGTCAACGCGATTGCGGTTTTAACCTAACCAGTCAACCTTACCGGGCCGGTCCGAACTGGTAATCCTACGAGGTAGGTAGGCATTAACCGCTTCTTGTTCCCTTGCGGGTAGGTGTGGACTGCGGCGGTCTGACCGCGCGCACCTAGAAAAGGGACCGCGGAATGCTCAAATCGATATCGGCCCGGATGATCGTGGCCATCACGCTGGTGGCGATCGGCTCCTGTGTCGTGCTCGCCGGCTTCAGCGTGTGGCGCCAGAAAGCGACGATCGACGTCGCCCTGGAGCGCGAGCTGCGCGCCGATTTTGCCAATATCACCGCGGCGACCGAGGCCGAGACCCGAACTACGCTGGCGCTGAGCGACGTGCTGGCGGCGCTGCCGCCGCTGCGCGAGCTCACCAAGGCGAGCGACCGCGACGGGCTGATGAAGCTGCTCAAGGAAGGCCGCGACCTGACCACACTGCGCGGGCTGTCGCTGTACACGATCCAGGTGCCGCCGGCGACGACGCTGATGCGGATCCACAATCCCAAGACCTTCGGTGACGACGTGTCGACGCGGCGCGCCATGGTGGTGCAGGCGATGACCACCGGCAAGGCGGTCGGCGGCATCGAGCCGGGGCTCGACAATCTCACCGTGTTCGGCACGACGCCGATGGTCGAGGACGGCAAAGTAATCGGCACCGTCGATATCGGCGCGCCGTTCGGCAAGGCGTTTGTCGAGCGGATGAAGGCGCGGTTCGGCGTCGACGTCGCGATCCTGCAGCTGAGCGGCGACAAGACCAACGTGATCGCGTCCAGCGTTGCCAATCCTGTCACCGATCTTGCGACGCTGCGCCGTGCGTTCGGCGGCGACCTGGTGATCGAAAAGGGCGAAGCCGACGGCAAGGCGATCGCCACGACCTTCGGCCCGCTCAAGCGGTTCTCCGGCGAGCCGGTCGCGGTGCTGATGATCATGCGCGACGCCAGCGCCTATGCGGCGCTGGAACGGCAATCGATGCAGTGGCTGGCCTTCGCGGCGATCGCCGCCGTGCTGGTCGCCGCCGCGATCGCGGTGTGGCTCGGCCGCAGCATGGCCAAGCCGATCCAGGCGCTCGGCAATGCGATGCGCGACATCAGCAGCGGTCGTCACGACGTCGAAGTGCCGGGCCGCGGCCGCAGTGACGAGATCGGCTCGATGGCTCAGGCGGTCGAAGTGTTCAAAGAAGGGCTGATCGAAACCGGCCGGCTGCGTGCCGCGCAGGACGAGCAGCGGATCGCCCACGAAAGCGAGCGGCGACAGGCAATGCACGAGCTGGCGGCGCGGTTCGAGACCGGCGTCGGCAGCTCGTGCATTGCC
>NZ_QTKI01000575.1:0-2264 GCF_010820945.1 Rhodopseudomonas sp. BR0C11 | reverse complement strand
GCCGTAGTTAGTTCGGCCGGCCCATCCACTGTCATTCCGGGTTCGCGCTACGCGCGCTCCGGAATGACGGTGTGTGTAAGGTGATGGTGAAGGTGCGGGACGATTACTTGTAAATATCCTTATACGTCTCGCGCAGGACGTTCTTCTGGACCTTGCCCATCGTGTTGCGCGGCAGGTCGTCGACGAAGATCACCTTCTTCGGCATCTTGAACTTGGCGAGCTGACCGTCGAGGCCCTTGATCACCTGCGCCTCGTCGATGCTGGCGTCCTTGTCGCGCACCACCACGGCGGTGACGCCCTCGCCAAAATCGGCGTGCGGCACGCCGATCACCGCGGACTCGACCACGCCAGGCATGGCGTCGATCTCGCTCTCGATTTCCTTCGGATAGACGTTGAAGCCGCCGGTGATGACCAGATCCTTGCCGCGGCCGAGAATGTGGACGTAGCCGCGCTCGTCGATCTTGCCGAGGTCGCCAGTGATGAAGAAGCCGTCGTCGCGGAATTCCGACTTGGTCTTCTCCGGCATCCGCCAATAGCCCTTGAACACGTTCGGGCCCTTCACCTCGATCATGCCGATCTCGCCGCGCGGCAGCTCCTTGCCGGTTTCCGGATCGGTCACCCGCGCCGAGACGCCGGGCAGTGCCGGGCCGACTGCGCCGGGGACGCGGTCGCCGTCATACGGGTTCGAGGTGTTCATATTGGTCTCGGTCATGCCGTAGCGCTCGAGCACGGCGTGACCGGTCTTTGCCGCCCATTCGCGGTGGGTATCGGCGAGCAGCGGCGCCGAGCCGGAGATGAACAGCCGCATATGGCTGGTCGTCTGTTTGGTCAGCCGCGGGCTCTGCAGCAGCCGCGTGTAGAACGTCGGCACGCCCATCAGCACCGTGGCGCGCGCCATCAGGTCCAGAATCTTGTCGGGATCGAACTTCGGCAGGAAGATCATCGATCCACGCGCGAACAGCGTGACGTTGCTGGCCACGAACAATCCATGCGTGTGATAGATCGGCAGCGCGTGGATCAGCACGTCGTCCGGCGTGAAGCGCCAGAATTCCACCAGCGTCAGTGAGTTCGACGCGAGATTGTTGTGGCTCAGCATCGCGCCTTTGGAGCGGCCGGTGGTGCCCGACGTGTACAGGATCGCCGCAAGATCATCGGCGCCGCGTTCGACCGTGGCAAAGGCCTCGCTGGCCTGCGCGGCCGCGTCGGTCAGCGAGCCCTGGCCGTCCGGCCCGAGCGTTTCGACCGTGGCGCCAACCTTGGCGGCGATCGCCGCGATGCCGCCCTGCTTGGAGGGATCGCATACTACGATCTTCGGCTCGGCATCGGTGATGAAGTAATCGAGCTCATGCAGCGTATAGGCGGTGTTGAGCGGGAGATACACGCCGCCGGCCCGCACCGTGGCGAGATACAGCACCAGTGCCTCGACCGACTTCTCGGTTTGCGCCGCAACACGGTCGCCGAGCTTCAACCCGCGCGCCACCAGCACGTTGGCGACGCGCCCTGCCCGCGCGACTAGATCGGCGTAGCTGATCTTGTCGCCGGCCGCGGTTTCGATCGCGAGTTTGTGCGGGTCGTCGAGCTTATCGAACAGGCGGGCGAACAGGTTGGCGTTCATGTCGATGTTCCGGTCGCGTCAGGTTGTCGGGAAAGCGCCGTTGATTAGCAAGAACGCTCCGACCAGCGCAACGCCAGAACCGGTCCGTGGCGCGCCTAAACGAACAAAGTCGCGTTCGGTTTCAGCCTGCGACAAAAAAGAATTCCTGAAACGGCGCTGAAAACCTCCCGTAGCTCGCCGCGACGAGGCGCCGAGCCCTTGAAGGTGCACGCCAGCGTCACTCAACCCCGCCCGCGGCGATCGCGGGCTGCCATCACTCTCGGGAGACGAACCATGACGAAGCGAATTGCTCTGCTGACCGCCGCCGCCTTCAGCGCTCTGGCGCTCGCCGCCACTGTGAGCGTCCCGGCCTCCGCCGAATCCGGCAAGATGATGAAGAGCTCCGGCGACACCGTGATGGTCGGCGGCGCGCCGATGTATCCGTCGAAAAACATCGTCGAGAACGCCGTCAAGTCCAAGGATCACACCACGCTGGTCGCCGCCGTGAAGGCCGCCGGCCTGGTCAAGACGCTGGAGGGCAAGGGCCCGTTCACGGTGTTCGCGCCGACCAACATGGCGTTCGACAAGCTGCCGGCCGGCACTGTCGATACGCTGGTGAAGCCGGAGAACAAGAAGCAGCTCACCAAGATCCTCACCTATCATGTGGTAC
>NZ_QTKI01000574.1:0-2264 GCF_010820945.1 Rhodopseudomonas sp. BR0C11 | reverse complement strand
AGCCACGCGGCCTGAGGACGCTGGCGGTCTTCGGCGCTGACACTGAACGCGTTCGCGGCTGCTTCCGGCTGCTGCGCGATCTGCGGGATCGCATGGTGAAGATCCATCCCGACCTGACGCAACTGTCGATGGGGATGTCCGGCGATTTCGAAGTCGCGATCGAGGAGGGGGCGACCGTGGTGCGGGTCGGACAGGCGATCTTTGGCGGACGGCCGACCACCGACAGGTTCTATTGGCCGCAGGCAAGCTTCGATCGGTAGACCCGCCAGACCAAATCTCAGAGTTGCTCTTCTTTGCGCGGCTTGCGCTTGGCGCGTTGCCGGACGTCGTCGATGCGTCCTTCGGCGGTGTCGCGGAACAGGGCGGCGCGGACCAGCAGCATCAGCGTCACCGGCGTGGTGATGGTGACGAAGCCGAGGATCAGCACCTCGTGCAGCAGCGGGCGCATCTGCAGCAGCGAGAAGCACAGCATCGACGCGGCGACGATGAAGGCGGTGCCGAGTGTGGTCCCCAGCGTCGGCGCATGGGCGCGCTGGTAGAAGCCGCGCAGCCGCAGCAGCCCGATCGATCCGATCAGCGTGATGCCGGCGCCGAACAGCAGCAGCAACGCTACGATCCATGCCGCCCAGGCTGGAAGATCCGCCGCGTGGGTCATTCGATCACCTCGCCGCGCATCAGGAATTTCGACAGCGCCACGGTGCCGACGAAGCCGAGCAGGGCGATGATCAGCGCCGCTTCGAAATAAACGTCGGTGCCGGTGCGGATGCCGACGGTCAGCATCAACAGCATGGCGTTGACGTACAGTGTGTCCAGCCCCAGCACGCGGTCCTGCGCGCGGGGACCGACCAGCATCCGATAGGCAGCGCAGGCCATGGCGAGGGCGAGCATCACCTGCGCAATCACGACCGACCAGGTCAGCACCAGACTGCTCATTCGAAGATCTCCAACAGTAGACGCTCGTAGCGTCCCTTGATGCGTTCGACCCACTCGCTCTCGTCGACCAGATCGAGCACGTGAAGCTGCAGCACGCCGGTCTCCCGGGTGAAGTTCACCCACAGCGTGCCGGGCGTCGAGGTGATGATGCAGGCCAGCACCGCGAGCCCCTGACGGCTGCGAAGATCGAGCGGGATATCGACGAAGCCGGAGGTGATGTTGTCGCGCTGGCCGCCGAGGATGATGCTGGCGACCGCGATATTGGACCGCACCACGTCGATCAGGACCAAACCGGTCAGCCGGATGATCGCGCCTGGATTGCGGACATGGTCGGAGTCCGATTGCAGTAGGCTGAGCAGCCAGCCGCCGATCAACGCGAACAGGCTGCCGAGCAGAATTGGTCCGAGCGCGATGCTCTGGCTCAGCCATAGCCACATCGCCAGCAGGCACAGCGAAATCAGCGGGAAGGGCAGCACCCTGTTCATGAGCCGCCTCCGGTCTTCACCCGCGTCGCAACCGGCGCCAGCACGCTGTCGGTATAGGCGGCCGGCGCATGTAGCGAATTGGCAGCGCCCTGCATGTAGGTCATCGCCGCCTGCGGCTGCACGGTCATCGCCGCGCAGCCGAGGAGCAGTAGTGCGATCGGGACGATCTCCGCAAGCCGCACCCGCGGATCGGCCCGCTCGCTGGGCGTCCACAGCGTGCGGATGCCGGCGCGGGTCATCGCGATCAGCATGGTGAGGCCGGACGCCATCAGCAGAGCCAGCAGCGTCCAGTGCAGCGGCGAGATGCTGCTGCCGGTGTCTTCGCCGAGCAACGCAGTCAGCATCGCGAATTTGGCGATGAAGCCGGACACAGGCGGCAGGCCGGCGATTACTGCGGCGCAACCCACGAAGCACCAGCCGAGGATCGCCATCGAGGCGGGGATCACCATCCCGACTTCCTCGGCGTCCGGATCGTCAGGCATGTCCTCGCCGTAGGCTTCGCGCGTCACCGCCAGCATGTCGGCACCGGGATCGCGGCCGCGTTCCAGCAGTTCGATCAGCATGAAGAACGCGGCGATCGCGAGTGTCGAACTCACCAGATAGAACAGCGCCGAGGCTGTGACCGCAGGCTTGCCGGAAGCGGCCGCGACCGCCAGCACGGTGCCGGACGATACCAGCACCGCGTAGCCGGCGAGCCGCGAGATTTCCTGCGATGCCAGCGCGCCGATCAATCCGAACAGAATGGTGGCGATGCCGGCGGCGATCAGCCACTCGCTGCCGAACAGTGCCGAAGCGCCGCTGCCGGCGCCAAAGAATAGCAGCGACAGTCGCAGCAGGATGTAGATC
>NZ_QTKI01000573.1:0-2271 GCF_010820945.1 Rhodopseudomonas sp. BR0C11 | reverse complement strand
CGGCTGGATCGTGCGGCCGCGGGCGGTTCGCGCGCTGCGCCAGCCGCCGCTGGTGTGGGCGGTCGGCGTCGGCGGGTTGTTCGGCTATCACGCGCTGTATTTCCTGGCGCTGCGACTGGCGCCGCCGGCCGAGGCCGGCCTGTTGAATTATCTGTGGCCGCTGCTGATCGTGCTGTTCTCCTCGCTGCTGCCGGGCGAGCGGCTGAAGCTGCATCACGTCGCCGGGGCGCTGCTCGGGCTTGCCGGCACGGTGCTGCTGTTCACCGGCAATGGCGCGGTGATCGAGCGGGCCTATCTGCCCGGGCTTGCCGCGGCGTTCATCGCGGCTTTTGTCTGGGCGAGCTATTCGGTGCTGTCGCGCCGGCTCAGTGCGGTGCCGACCGATGCGGTCGCCGGCTTCTGCTTCGTCACCGCGCTGCTGGCCACGGCCATGCATCTGCTGATCGAGCCGACTGTGTGGCCAGACACCACGATGCAATGGGCGGCGATCATCGCGCTCGGCATCGGACCTGTGGGCGCGGCTTTCTACGCTTGGGACATCGGGATGAAACGCGGCGACATCCGCGTGCTCGGCGCCGCGTCGTATGCCACGCCGCTGCTGTCGACAGCGTTTCTGATCCTCGCCGGCTATGCCCGTCCAACCACCGCGCTGGCGATTGCCGCGTTGCTGATCGCCGGCGGCGGCCTGCTCGCTGCCAAGGACATGCTGAAGCGGAGTTGATCCAGCGAGGCCCGTACAGCAAAGCGACCGGAGGCTGTCCGGTCGCTTTGTCGTCTGGTCTGCCGAAGAAATCAGTAGCGGTGCTTGTGGATCACCACCACGCGGTCGCCGTGATGATGGTGATGCCGCCAGCCGCGGTGCCAGCCGTGGTCCCGATGCATCATCTCGGCGCGCGGGCCATCGCGATACACCTTCTTCTTGATGATCGTCGTCTCGGCGGACGCAATCGAGGGAAGCGAAATCGCGGCCGCGGCAACCGCGGCGAGCACGTAGCCCATCTTCATGTGTGTCTCCTCTCTGTTCGAATTGCGGAGAGAAAACATGCAGTCGCGATGAGCGTTCCTGCGGAACTGCAGGGATTTTCTTGAACGGATGTTCAGGAAGTAATCGAGACTATTGCTCGAGAACCATGCGGCCGTCCGCATAGGCGAAGCGCTTCAGCTTCGACAGATAGGACAGGCCGAGCAGGTTCTCCGACAGCGCTTCGTCGGGAAGTACCAGCGCATCGACGTCGCGTACGATCAGTCCGCCGACGTCCAGCATCGCGATGCGGGCGCGCGCCGCCTTCACCTGGCCGTTCGCGGTCGAGACCTTGGCGGTGTAGTCGCCGCGCGACGGCCGCAGACCGAACCGCGCCGCCGAGCTTTCATTGAGAGCGACCACCGAGGCGCCGGTGTCGACCATGAACGACAGCCGCTGGCCGTCGATCCGGCCATCGGTGCGGAAATGGCCGCGCGGGTCGCGGTCGATGCTGATGCTGCGGCCATAGGTTTCGGAAGTTGCCGCCGCCATGCCGACAGTGGCGTGAGGCGCCGCATGGGCCTGCGCCGGAGCCGGGGTAATCCGGTCGGCGATTTGAGCCATCGCGGTGCCGAGCACCACGAGGGCTGCGGCGAAAATCAGGATGCTACGCATAACGCCTACTCACACAGTCCGTCGCCGCGCGGATTGGATCACGCGCGGATGCCGGACGCGACCGCGGCGTCCGATGCATCCGGATGTTTTTGGCGAAAACGGTGAGCGAAGGATTAACGCGAGCGCCGGCTCAGGTGCCTTTCGGCTTGGCGCGGCGGGTCGGCGGCGCCGAGGCGGGGTCTTCGGGCCACGGGTGGCGCGGATAGCGGCCGCGCAGATCGGCCCGCACTCCGGCATACGAGCCGCGCCAGAATCCCGGCAGGTCGCGCGTGACTTGCACTGGCCGGTGCGCCGGCGACAGCAGTTCCAACACCAGCGGCACCGCGCCGCCGGCGACCGACGGATGGGTGGTCAGGCCGAACAATTCCTGCAGCCGCACCGCGATGGTCGGGCCCTGTTCGGCCTCGTAATCGATCGGCAGCTTCGAGCCGGTCGGCGCCTCGAAATGCGTCGGAGCCTCGCGGTCGAGCCGGGCGCGCAGCTCCCACGGCAGCAGATTCATCAGAGCGTCCGACAGGTCGGAGGCCGAAAAGTCTCTCAGGCCTGTCTTGTCGAACAGCGCCGGCACCAGCCAGTTTTCGCGCGACTCGGCGAGGGCGGCGTCCGACAAATCAGGCCATGGGTCGCCCTCGGCC
>NZ_QTKI01000572.1:0-2279 GCF_010820945.1 Rhodopseudomonas sp. BR0C11 | reverse complement strand
GCGTCAGCATGAGCGCGATCGACAGCTTCACCCGCGTCGGGATGTTGCTCTCGCCGAACGCCGGCATCAGCATCATCATCGAGCCGATGCGTGCGAACACCAGCATGAAGGTGGCGGCCAGCGCCGGCAGGAAGGTCAGGTCGATGCGCATCGCGGCTGTCTGATTCGGAGCGCGCGTCAGAAGGTCGTGCGCCACAGCCGCGCGATGCGGCGACGGCGGATGCGACCAACGAAGCGGCGCGGGCTCCGATCATGCGTCAACCGCCGATGATTCGCGATGATATCCGCATCATCTGCGAGTGCAGCGCGTCGGCCATGAAGGGCAGCGCCAGCACCAAGGTGACGAACATCGCCAGGATTTTCGGCACGAACACCAGCGTCTGTTCCTGAATCTGGGTCAGCGCCTGAACCAGCGACACCGCGACGCCGACCACCAGGCCGACCACCATCAGCGGCGCCGACACCACGACGATGGTCCAGATCGCGTCGCGGGCGACGTCGAGGGTTTCGGGGCCGGTCATGAGAGAATCCTTGTGTCGACGATTGTGGCAGTGGTGGTGTTCGGTCTCGCCATCGTCATCGCGAGGAGCGGAGCGACGAAGCGATCCAGGAGCGCGGTGCGCTCGGCTCTGGATTGCTTCGCTTCGCTCGCAATGACGATGCCTATCGGTAAGGTGCCGCCGTCAGATCGGCATCCGCATGATTTCTTCGTAGGACTGGATCACCCGGTCGCGGACCGACACCAGCGTCGACACAGCGACGTCGGTTTCGGCGACCGCGGTCACCACATCCATCACGTTGGATTTGCCCGACGCCATCGCCATCGACTGCGCGTCGGACTTGCGGCCGGCGTCGAGCACGCTGCCCATCGCCTGCTTGACCAGGTTGCCGAACGACGGAGCGTCTTCGCTCCCCTTGTCGGCGCCGGCCGGCTTGGCCAGGCGGGCGAGGCTCGCATAGGCATTCGCTGCTGAAATCGGGGAGGCCATGGGTCAGTGTCCTGGTGCGATGCTGGGGAAGCGGATCAGGCTTTGAGAATGTCGAGCGTGCGCTGGATCATCCGGCGGGTGGCGCTGATGACGTTGAGGTTGGCCTCGTAGGACCGCTGCGCATCGCGCATGTCGGTCATTTCGATCACTGGATTGACGTTCGGGTACTTGACGTTGCCGTTGGCGTCGGCGGCCGGATTGGTCGGCTCGTATTTGACGCGGAACGCCGAGGTGTCCGGCTTGACGCGACCGAGCGCCACGACGCGGGCGTCGAGCGTGCGGTCGAGCGCCGACGTGAAGGTCGGCACCTTGCGGCGATACGGGTCGCCGCCCGCGTTCTGCGCCGTGGAGTCGGCGTTGGCGACGTTTTCCGAGATTACCCGCATCCGGCCCGCCTGCGCGCGCAGGCCGGAAGTGGCGATACCCATCGAGCGGGCGAAGTCGTTGCCGTCGTCTGCCATGGTTTAGCCTCCCGGCGCTTCTCAGCGCTTGCCGATTGCGGTCTTGAGCAGGCCGAGACTGCGGCTGTAGAGCGAGGTCACGGCGGCGTAGTCCATCTGGTTGGACGAGACCTTCAGCATCTCGTCCTCGAGGTTCACGGCGTTGCCGGCCGGACGGGTCTGGAAGCCGCCCTTGTTGTCGGTGGAGAAGCTCGGCGAGCCGCCGGGCGGGGTCAGATGCGACGCGCTGGTGCGCATCAGCGGCAGCGATCCGCCCGGACCGCCGGCGGCCTGACCTTCCGGGGTGAATTTCGGCTCCACCAGATCCCGCGGCCGGAAGTTCGGCGTGTCGGAATTGGAGATATTTTCGGCAAGCACCTTCTGGCGCTCCTGATGCCACTGCATCTTGGTGCGCAACGCGTTGAGCTCGGGGAGATCGTTGATCGGCATAGCCGCCTCCGCCCGGTCTTGCCGCCACGCGATTCCGCCGGGTAGGCAGAATTTGCCGCCCCTATGGTTAACGACTGGTTAAGAGGTCCGAGCTGCATGCCGGACGCAGTGGTAACTGCGGCGAAAACGGCACCAAACGCGGTTTGGGCGGCATGATTGGTGGATTATAAGAAGAAACGGATGGCAGTTCTTGCCGGGGATTATTAAGAAGGGACGAGGCGGGCCGCCGCGCGTCACCGGAACTGGTCGCGTTCGCATTCCGGAATGGGCGCTTCCGGAAAGCGCCAGGGCGCCAGCGTTGTTTGCCGGGGATACAGCATGTCATCGCAGCCATTGATGTTTTTTCTCGCATTTCTGGCCGTTCTGGCGCTGATTGGCCCCGCCGCCTGGCCGGTACGCC
>NZ_QTKI01000571.1:0-2284 GCF_010820945.1 Rhodopseudomonas sp. BR0C11 | reverse complement strand
GACCGCATCGCCGGGGTGGAGACCGGTGGCTGCCCGCATACCGCCATCCGCGAGGATGCGTCGATGAATCTCGCCGCCGTGGCCGAGATGCGCAGCAAGTTTCCGGGGCTCGATCTGGTGCTGATCGAGTCCGGCGGCGACAACCTGGCCGCGACATTCTCGCCCGAACTCGCCGACATCACCATTTATGTGATCGACGTCGCCGCAGGAGACAAAATCCCCTCCAAAGGCGGCCCAGGTATCACCCGGTCCGACCTCCTGGTGATCAATAAGATCGATCTGGCACCCTATGTCGGTGCGTCGTTGGAGAAGATGGATACCGATGCCAAGCGAATGCGCGGCGCGCGGCCGTTCGTCATGACCAATCTGAAGAAGAGCGACGGACTCGATCGCATTATCGGCTTTATTGAAGAGAAGGGGGGCCTGACGCCGCGGCAGTCGGCCTGAGCCTCCGCCGGCGCAGCTACCTGCGGTATCTCCTCGTGCGCTGCAGTACCAACTTCGTGATCGTTGGGACGGGAACGAAATCAGGCCGGGCGTGGTTGAACCGCTCTTGGAATTCGTGCCCCACCGACCGTCCTCCAGGATCGTTCAGTTGCGCTCAGGTCGACGCTTCTTCATGGTGGGGCCGGTTTCGATACGTTGAATAGGTGAGGCGGACGCTCCGCCTCGGACAACGAGTAAGAGCGTGGTTCGGCTTGGCTTCATCATCGGCTTGATCGCTATCATCGGGGTGGTGCTGTCAGGCTTTTCCGCATCCCGCGTCTATGAGCAGGAAGCGGCGATCCAGCGCATCGCGCTCGGACGGGCCATCGACGTTCATGCCAGCCAGGTTCAGGATCGCCTCACCGAGCGCGAACTGCTCGGTCGGGTCGCTTCAGGCCTGTTTCGCAAGCCCTCGGTGATCAAGGCCGACATGCTGCAGCCGCTGCGGTCGTCGATCTACACCTTCAAGACCGATTTCGTGCTGGCGACCTGGGTGGCACGGCTGAAGCCCGAGGAAGTGCCGGCCGCCGAGGCCGAACTGACCAAGGCGGGTTTTCCCGATCCGACCGTGCGCGACTATGATGGCAAGCCGCTCGATCTGAGCAGCCCGGTGCCGCTCGACGTCGTGATGGATGTCGAGCCGCGAAACGCCGAGACGATGGCGCTGACCGGCCGGATGCTGGATCATGACCCGGTGCTCGGCCGTACCTTTGCGCAGGCCCTGGCCGAGGGCCAGCCGCACGTCTCCGACCCGGTGCCGCTAACGGGCAGTGGTCCGGTCGGTGTCGTTCTGGCGGCGCCGGTGATGAACACCGACAGCTCGGACATCGTCGGCTTCGTCACCTTCTCCTATAAGCTCGCCACGCTGATGCTCACCAACGACGATCTGTCGTTGTTCTCGGTGGTGCTGAAGGATCCGAGTCGCGAGGGTTATGAACTGCTCGCCGACGAGAGCGGCGAGATCACCTCGCGGGTGGCTCATCCCGAAGGAGCCAATCCGATCATCGTTCGCACCGTGACCTTCGGTAATCGGGATTGGTCGCTGGCCTATTACCCGAAGATCGATCCCTATGACCGCGCTCAGAAAATGGCGCTGATCATCGGGCTTGCCGGTCTGGCGCTGACGCTGATCGTCTGCGGGCTGTTCGGCTACGTCAGCTACAGCAACATCCGGCTGCGACGCGAAATCCAGATGCGGATTGGTTTCGAGCGCCGCTTGACTGCGGTGATCGACGAGCTCAACCACCGGGTGAAGAATATTCTGGCGGTGATCCAGTCGATCGTGACCAGGACATTGCGTCACGGCTCCGATCTCGACGTCGCTCGCGAGCTGCTGATCGGCCGGATTCATGCAATGTCCAACGTCGTGTCGCTGCTCAGCGACAGCCAGTGGCAGGGCGTGATGCTCAAGGGCCTGTTCGAAGGACGGGCAATCCCGCATGCCGACCGCATCGAGGTCGACGGTCCCGATATCGCAGTCAGCGCGCGGGCGGCACAGAGCCTGTCTCTGCTGTTCTTCGAGCTGGCGTCGCATTCCGATGAGGGCTTGGCCGTGGTCGGCAAGCACCCGCGGGTGGTCGCGAGCTGGACCGTCACCGGAGAAGCCAAGGACGCAACATTTCATTTCCGCTGGGAAGAGTTCAACACCAGTGCGGCGACCCGGCGCCCGGACAGCGAGTTCGGCATTATCCTGCTCGACCGCGTGGCACCCGAAGCGCTCGGCGGCACGTCGAAGCGCTACTTCACCGACGTCAGCTATGTCTATGAGCTGACCGCGCCGCTCGATACTGTCGTGGAC
>NZ_QTKI01000570.1:0-2290 GCF_010820945.1 Rhodopseudomonas sp. BR0C11 | reverse complement strand
TCCTGGGGCTGGCTGTCCCAAGGCATCGGCCGTTCCAGCCAGCGCTGGATGAAATTCCACGACCGCCGATAGCCGTTGTGCGGCAAGGTGCAGTCCGAACAATCCTTGCGTGTCAGCCCATTGCGATCGACGAAAGTCTTGTAGGGGCCGGGGCACTGATAGGCGCTCAGCGGGCAGTAGCAGAACAGGCAGTTGAATTCCCGCTCGACGCCGCGATGGCACGGCAGAAACGGGCAGGCCTCGTTGGTGAAGCCCTTGAAGGCTTCGTTGGTAGTTGTGTCTTTCGGCTCCATGACCGTTCCCTCGCGCCGCAGCAATGGGCCGCCGGCTCGATCGCGGCGGCGCTGTGGCTGGTTCTGATTGAAGGGGATGAGTGCTAGGCGATGCCAAGCGTGGCGTGACGCCTATCGCGGCTGCACGCGGCTTCGCCTTGCTAAAAGAATTCGGTCATCGCTGCTCCGCTCTCGACCCGCCGTCGATCGGTTAGATGCTTCCGTCTTCGGCCGGTCTCCTGGCTCACGGATGTCGCCTGGATCGCCTTCCCGACGCCGTTGGCGTCAGTGGCATATGATCCGGACAGATCCGCTTACAGTTGCGGGGGCAGCTACGGATTTGGCGAAAAACACCGCACCGTATTCCCAGTTTCACCTCGCACGCGAGGCACCGAAGACGTCAAAACCAGAGCACGGGGCCGCAGCCTGTGCAAGCAAAAAGGCTTCGTTCTAAACGGCCAGCCTAACCGACTACGCGATTGACCCAGACGATCCGCCAGCCGGACGAGCCCAGCCGGTCGATCTGGGTCAGCGACAGCGGATCAATCACAAAGCTCAGCGCAGCCTCGGGGGATGTCTTAAGGGCAATCGCCAGCACGGCGCGAATGGTGCCGGAGTGTACCACCAGCACGACGTCACCACCGGGCAGCCGCGCCAGCCCCCGCCGCACCCGCTCGATCTGGTCGACAAAGCTCTCGCCGCCCGGCGGCGCCAAGCGCGCCGCATCCTGCCAGAATGCATCGTAGGCAGGGCCGAGTTCACGCGACAGATCGTCGTGGCGGCGCCCGGTCCAGGTGCCAAAATCCTGTTCGCGGAAATCGGGGTCGAGCATCGCATCGAAGCCGAGCGCTGCGGCGGTCTCGCGCGTGCGCCGGCTCGGGCTGGCGACCACCGTCGCATCGTACGGCAGTTTTTCGCCCAGCGCAGCGAGCACCGCAGTGTCACCGAGATCGACCGGCGCCTCGGGGGCGTGAATCACGCCCTTTGGCCCATCCACCGGCGCATGCCGCACCAGCCACAGCCGGCTGAAGTCGTTCATCGGTCATCCTCGCGCAGTCATGATCCATCCGACAGAGCACGTCGGAGCCATGCCTCGCAAGCGACGACGACCGCGGCCGGCCGGCGTCCGAAAAAATAGCAACCTCTGCCGCCTCTCGGAGTTGAAGCCCCCAAGTTCCATCAACTCTATCAGATGATCTAACTTGAAAGGCGGACCATGAAGGATGTCCATCGCGTCCTGATCGACAAACTGCGCGAGCATTCCCGTCTGTCGGCCGATGACCTCACCGCAATCCGCAATTTGAGTTTTACGCTGCGGGAGCTCGAGAGCAGCGAAGATCTGATCCGCCAAGGCGAAACGCCGAAGGGCGCCGCGCTCGTCGTTGAAGGCATGGTCGGGCGGTATCATTTGCAGCGAAACGGCCGCCGCCAATTCCTGTCGTTTCACATGGTCGGCGACCTGCCGGATGCGCAGGGGATTTTTTTGGAGCGGATGGATCATTCGTTGTGCGCGATTGGGCACGCGGTAACGGCGATCATTCCGCATCGGGAGATCCTGCGGATGTTCGAAGCCCGGCCCGGGCTCAGCTTTGCGATCTGGCGCGAAACCCTTGTGGACGCGGCGATTTTCCGCGAAGCGATCACCAACAATTCGGCCCGGACGATGAAGGCGCGGATGGCGCATCTGTTCTGCGAATTGTTCTACCGCGCCGAGGTCTCGAAGCTAACCGACGGTAATTCAATGCAGCTCCCGATCAGCCTCGCCCAGCTCGGCGACACGCTGGGCATGGCGATCGCCACCGTGAACCGCACGATCTCGTCGTTGCGGGCGTCGAAGACGATGGACTTCCGCTATGGGGTGCTGACGATCCGCAACTGGCAGGGGCTCGCCAAGATCGGAGAATTCGATCCCGGCTACCTGCACCTGAAGCGCGCACCGGCGCGCTGAAGCCATCTCACAAAGTTACGCGGCAGCGTCGTCCGGCTCGGGATAGACGCCGCGCAGCACCACGTCGAAG
>NZ_QTKI01000569.1:0-2292 GCF_010820945.1 Rhodopseudomonas sp. BR0C11 | reverse complement strand
GCCAGGGGCCGACGATCTGCGCGCCGATCGGCAGCGATCCGCTTGCAAATCGTTAGCAGCGGTGCCGGCTCTATTGGTAAATCAGCCGGGTTGAGCGGCGGGCCGATCCGGCCCAGCATTATTTATCGATTCGATTTTGAGTCGGCTGCGCGTTTGCTTGTTGACCGAGCCCACACCTCGTCCCGTAGGCAATTGCAAGGGCCGCGCATCAGCGTGCCGCGATGGCGCGAGTGTGCTTGCCTGAGCGGGAGTGATTGATGCTATTTCGTCGTCTGCGGCCGCGGCACGTTCTTTCGCTCTGCGCCGCCGCGGTCGCGATCGTCAGTGGCCGGCCGGCACTCGCCCAGCAGCCGATCACCACGCCGATCCTTCTCACCGACTCGAACTTTCGCGACCTCGCCGGCATCATCCCGGCGGCGGGTGGTAGCGGCTTTGCCGATACCACCGCGCATGGCGGCGTGATGCGGACCGGCGTGTTCTATCGTTCCGAAGCGCTGTCCATGTTGTCGGCCGCCGACTGGGCGACGCTGTCGTCGCTGCGCATCGGGCTCGACATCGATCTGCGGACGCCGACGGAGATTTATGGCCCGATTACCGTGATGGCGCCGAATGCCGGGCCGGATTGGGTGCCGGCCGGCGCGCGCTACGTCAATATCAACATCTTCGGCAGTTCTGGGACGCCCTCGACAGCGTCGGTGACCACGGCAGCGGCGGCCGTCAGCTACATGGAGTCGCTGTATCAAGGCTTTGTCACCGATCCGGGCCAGCGCGCTGCGTTCCGCGACGTGCTGCTGACGCTGGCCGGCGACCCGTCGGCTGCCGCGCTGTATCATTGCTCCGCCGGCAAGGACCGCACCGGCTGGACCTCGATGCTGTTGCAGAGCATCGCCGGCGTTTCGCCCAGCACGATCATGACCGCCTATCTGGCCACCAACATCTATATGGCGGCCTCGAACCAGACCATGCTGGCGCAGATCTACACTGCGGCCGGCGGCGGCGCGGCGGGCAACGCCGCGGTGGCTGTCGCGGCGCCGATGTTCGGCGTCCAGACCAGCTATCTGCAGGCCGGCCTCGATCAGGTCGCTGCGCAATATGGCTCGGTCTACGCCTATCTGATGCAGGGACTCGGTCTGTCGCTGGCCGACATCTACGTGCTGCGCGCCAAGATGGTGTATTTCGCCAGCCTGCCGGGGCAGTCCGGCATGACCGGCAACGCCGCCGCCGGCGCCGCGCTGCTCGGCGCCCTGCAGAACTCACCGCTGTCGGGCCGCTACACCAGTTTCAATTACTATCTGCAATCCGCGATCGACGCCGGCACGCTGGGCGGCGTCGAAACCCAGGTCGGTGGCCAGGTCCACGCCGATACGGCGGCCTTCCTGACGCATCAGCCGCTATGGATCGACAGCGCCACCGCGCCCTATGCCAGCGGCCGCGATCTGCGCGGCGGCGAAAGCCGGGCGTGGCTGAGTGGCCTCGGCGGCTATCTGGTGTCGAACGGCGGCAGCGGCGTGGCGAAGAGTACCGAGCGCAGCGCCGGACCGCTCGCCGGCGTGACGTGGCGCATCGACGGGCAGACCAGCGCGTTCGTCGGTGCCGGTTATCAGAGCGCGTCGGTGAGTAGCGCCGGCGGCAATGCCGATCTCGATCTTGCGGTGGCGACGTTTGGCGGGCGTTACGGCTTCACCAGTCTCGACGTCGGGCCTTATCTGTCTGCGCGTAGTACGCTGACGTGGGCACAGGACCGCGTCAGCCGCAGCCTCGGCGGCGCCCTCGGCACGGCCACCGGCAGTGGCTCCGGCGGGGTGGTGAGCGGTCGGGTGGATGTCGGCAACGTCGTCCGCCTGGCGCCGTGGACGATCACGCCGCAACTCGGCCTGCGCGCCACCTATTTGCGGCTCGGCGGCTTTGGCGAAACCGGCAGTGAGCTTGCGCTGGCGGTGGAGCGCACCGAGCGGACGCTGACCAGCGCAGTCGCCGATCTCGACATTGCGCTGGATGCGCGTGCCATGGCCGGCTGGCAGCTGTCGCCGGCGATCACGCTCGGCTACGAGCGTGCACTGTCCGATCCGCGGCTGGTCTCGAATGCGAGCCTGTACGGCTATCGCATCGCGCAAGTCTCGGCGTTCGACAGCCGCGATTTGTTCCGGGCCGGGCTGGCGGTGGCGGCGCGGCAGAATGCGGCGACACTCAGGGCCGGCGCCAATGCGATCATCGGCGACAATGCGAGCACCGGCTTCGATGCCCGCCTGTCGCTCGAGGTCAGCTTCTGATCAGTCGGCGAAAGCCGCCGGC
>NZ_QTKI01000057.1:0-17663 GCF_010820945.1 Rhodopseudomonas sp. BR0C11 | reverse complement strand
AGCACCACGTTGTCCATCGCGCGCAGCTCGTCGGGAACGTTCGGTTCGGCCGCGAATACGTCGAGGCCGGCAGCGAGAATCTTGCCGGATTTCAGGGCGTCAATCAGCGCCGCTTCGTCGATCACCGAACCGCGCGCGACGTTGATCACCACGCCGCGCGGCCCGAGCGCATCGAGCACCTCGGCGTTGATCAGCTTGGCAGTGGTGGGGCCGCCCGGGGTGATCACCACCAGGGTGTCGACCTCCTTGGCCATCTCGATCAGGTTCGGATAGTGCTGGTAGGCGACGCCGGCCGCCGGATTGCGCGAGTGATACACCACCGGCACCAGCGAGGCGTCGAGCCGGCGGGCGATTGCCTGACCGATCCGGCCCATGCCGACCATACCGACCTTGCGGTCGCGTAAGGAGCCGGTGCTGAGCGGATAGTCCTGGGTCTGCCACTGTCCGGCGCGGACGTATTTGTCGGCACGAATGAACTCGCGCAAAGTGGCGATCAGCAGCCCGAGCGCGGTATCGGCGACTTCTTCGGTGAGCACGTCGGGGGTGTTGGTGACGATCACGCCATGCTGCGCCGCCCATGCGGAGTCGACATGATCGTAGCCGACGCCGAAGCTCGCCACGATTTCGAGCTTCGGAAACCGCGCCAGCATCGCCGCGCCGGTCGGCACCAGGCCGGTGACCGCGATCCCGCGGATGCGGCCGCGAGCCTCGTCGCTCAGCTTCTCGAGGTCGTCGGCGCGCTCACATTTGTGCAGCACATAGCCGGCCGGGAAGCCCTGATCGATGACCTCCTTGCGCGGGCCATAGATCAACAGATCAATCGGCTCCGACGCGCCCGTTTCCCCCGGCATCAATTATCCTTTCCCAACGCGCTCTCGTGCCAGCGCCGCAGCAGCAGATGCGACACCAGCGCCAGCAGCAGATAGATCACAATGCCCGCCGTCGACAGCAACAGCAATGCTGCGAACATGCGCGGAATGTTGAGCCGGTATCCGGATTCGGCAATCCGGTAGGCGAGACCCGAGCCGGCGCCGGCCGAACCGGCCGCGATCTCGGCGACCACGGCGCCGATCAGCGACAGTCCGCCGGCGATGCGCAGGCCGCCGAGGATGTAAGGCAGCGCCGCCGGCAGCTTCAGCCGCAGCAGCGTCTGCCAGCGCGAGGCGCCGTACAGCCGGAACAGCCCGGCGAGATTGCGGTCGACCGAGTTGAGGCCGAGCGTGGTGTTGGACAGCACCGGAAAGAACGCCACGATCCAGGCGCAGACGATCACGGCGGTTTCCTGCGGCAGGTAGATCAGCAGCAGCGGCGCGATCGCGATCACCGGCGTGACCTGCAGCACCACCGCATAGGGGAACAGCGAATATTCGAGCAGTCGCGACTGGTTGAACAGCAGCGCCAGCGCGATGCCGCCGACCGCGGCGGCGACGAAGCCTTCCAGCGTGGTCCATAGCGTGGTCAGCAGCGAGCCGAACAGCACCGGCCAGTCCTGCATCAGCGTCGAAGCCACCAGCACCGGGCCCGGCAGCACGTAAGGCGGGATCTGATTGAGCCTGACGATGAGGTCCCACGCGACGATCGCGGCGATCAGCACCATGATCGGCAGCGCGACCCGGAGCCCGGTGCGGGCGCCAAGCGGAGAAGCGTCCTCACGTGAGGTAGGCAGGGCGCTCATGCCCGCGCCTCGCGGGTGGTGGTGGGGCTTTCGCCCGTCGACGCGAGGGCGCGTGAAACCTCGCGGCACTGCGCCGCATAGTCGGCCGAGAGCCGGAACTCCTCGCCGCGGGATGTCGGTGCATCGATATCGAAGGAGGCTGCGATCCGGCCTGGGCGCGGCGTCATCACCACCACGCGCTGCGACAGATAAACCGACTCGAACACCGAATGGGTGACGAACACCACCGTCATCTGCAACTCGCGCCACAGCGCCAGCAGATCGTCATTGAGTCGGAACCGGGTGATTTCGTCGAGTGCGGCGAACGGCTCATCCATCAGCAGGATGTCCGGCCTCGTCACCAGCGCGCGCGCCAGCGAGGCCCGCATCTTCATGCCGCCGGATAGTTCGCGCGGAAACGCATCGGCAAACTCGGCCAAGTCGACCCGGGCCAGCACCTCGTCGACGCGCCGGGCGATATCGGTGCTGGCGACATGCGCCAGCTTCAGCGGCAACGCCACGTTGTGGCGGATGCTCGCCCACGGCATCAGCGTCGGCTCCTGAAACACGAAGCCGATCGGATGTTCGCCGCGGCTGCGCGGCGACGCGGTGCCGACCTCGATCCGCCCCGAGGACGGCGCTGCCAATCCGGCGATCATCCGCAGCGCGGTCGACTTGCCGCATCCGGAGGGGCCGAGCAGCGACACGAACTCGCCGCGGCCGATATTGAGGTCGATCGGGCCGAGCGCCAGCGTGCCGGTGCGGTAGGTCTTGGTGACGCCGCGCAGTTCGATCGCCGGCCCGGTGGCGCCGGCATCCGCAGCGGACGGTCGCGGCGATGAGGCCATGCGGCCGGCTATTTCTGTTTCGGACGCAGGTCGACGCCGACGCCCTTGTTGATGAACTGCAACGTATAGGCTTTGCGGAAATCGAGGCCGCGCGTTACCACGCCGGCCCGCGCCATCTTGTCGAAGAATGAAGCGTAGCGTTCGTCGTTCATCGCGCCGATGCCGTTCTTGATGGCGTCTCCGGAATCGACGATGCCGTATTGCTTCATCTTGTCGACCGAATAGGCCAGCATCTCGTCGGTCATTTCCGGATTGAGCTGCTTGATCATCGCATTGCCGGCGGAATTGTCGCCGTACAGATAATTGTACCAGCCGATGATCGAGGCGTCGACGAAGCGCTGGATCATGTCGGGATTCTTGTCGATCAGATCGCGCCGGGTCTCGATCAGCGTCGAGTAGCCGTTCAGCCCGTAGTCGGCGAGCAGCAGCACGCTCGGCTTGAACTTGGCCGCCTGCTCCACCGTGAACGGCTCGGAGGTGACGTAGCCCTGCATTGCGCTGCGCCGGTCGATGATGAAGGGCTGCGGGTTGAAGGTGTAGGGCTTCACCTTGGCTTCGCTGAAACCGTATTCGGATTTCAGCCACTGGAAGTAGCTGGTGATGCCCTCCTTGGAGACGAACAGCGTCAGCGGCTTCAGATCGTCCAGCGTTTCGATCTTCGACTCCGGGTGCGACACGAACACCTGCGGGTCTTTCTGGAAGATCGCCGCGATCGCCACCACCGGCACGTTGTTGGCCACCGCGTCGAACGACTGCAGCGTGTTGGCGGTCATGAAGAAGTCGAGCTTGCCGGCGATCAGCAGCGCCCGATTGTTCACGTTGGGGCCGCCCGGGACGATGCTGACGTCGAGGCCGTAGGTCTTGTAGGTGCCGTCCGCGACCGCCTGGAAGAACCCGCCATGCTCGCCTTCGGCCACCCAATTGGTGCCGAACGACACCTTGTCGAAGCCGCCTTCGGGCACTTTGCGGACCGGCTGCACCTTCGGCGGCTGCGGCTTCTTCGGCCGGGGCGGGGGCGGCGGTTCCGGCGGCTTCTCGACGGGTTTTTCGGCGCCATGGCCGTGGCCGGACGCATGAACGGGAGAAGCCAGCGCCACTCCCACCGCCAACAGTACCCCGGTTAACGCTCGCAGCAGGAAAGCGGGGCTCATGGTTGGACTCCGTCGTTCATTTTGGCCCATGATGGCGGCATCAGGGCGGCGCGGATTCGAGCGTTTCAGGATTGATAGCGAAACAATGCCGGCATTTGAACCACTTCTCCGTCACCTCGCATTTCGCCGATGACCATGCTGCCGCCTCGCGACTGGAGCGCGATTTACTGGCCGGAGATCGACGGCGCTGATCCGTCGCGCTGGATCGCGGTGCTGCCGCTCGCCGCGATCGAGCAGCACGGGCCGCATCTGCCGCTGTCGACCGACGTCACCATTGCGGAAGCCTATCTGGCGCGGGTGAAAGATCGCTTGCCCGACGACATTCCCGCGACGTTCCTCCCGGTGCAGGCGATCGGTCTGTCGACCGAGCATTTGTCGTTTCCGGGCACGCTGACGCTATCGACCGAGACCGCGCTGAAGCTGTGGACGGAGATCGGCGACAGCATCGCCCGGGCGGGTGTGCGCAAGCTGGTGATGGTGACCAGCCATGGCGGCAACAGCGCCGCGATGGGCCTGGTGGCGCAGGAGCTGCGCGTCCGGCACCGGATGCTGGTGGCGACCACCGGCTGGGCGCGGTTCGGCGTGCCCGACGGGCTGTTCGCCGCCGATGAGTTGCGCCACGGCATCCATGGCGGTGCGACCGAGACCTCGATCATGCTGGCGCATGCGCCGGAACTGGTCCGGGTCGATAGGATCGCCGATTTTCAACCTGCCAGCGTGGCGATGGAGCAGACCTATCGCCGGCTGTCGGCACAGCGTCCGGCGCCGTTTGCCTGGGCGGCCGAAGACCTGCACCCGAGCGGAGCCATCGGCGACGCCTCCGCGGCCACCGCCGAGAAGGGACGGCGGCTGCTCGACCATGGGGCCGGCGCGTTCTGCGAGCTGCTGGCCGATATGCACCGCTTCGATCTCGCCGCGCTGTCGACCAAACCCTCCGCCTGAGGGTATCCGCCGAGCACATCGGCGGGGTCGCTATGCTGGGTTGCGTCGCTGCTCACCTGCGCCGTGCCCGGCCGACCGGCTCTTCCTCTGATACCACTCGATCTTTTGAGGCGGAGAGGCTGCCGGCCTCACGCGCGCCTCATCAACGGCAGTAAGTTACCGTGCCATCTGGACTTTGAGGAATTCCAGACTGGCGCTGTCCTGCTCCCGACGCTTCGAGTTGTGTGCGGTAGATGGCGCTTTTGCGTGTCGCTGGCCCTCATAAGCTGACACTGCTTCCGACTTTCGTCAGGTTGCGAACGACATTCAGATGCCGTCGGGGTGATGAGGCGCGACCAATCGCCGCGCGCTCTTTTGCGTTTCAGGTGAGCTTGATGACTGTTCGACGATGCCCCGCCAGCCCGATTTCGGACCACCGCGACCTCGCCTCGCGTGAGCTGTGCACGCCGCACCATCGGACCTTTCGGCGTCCGTCCGCCGCGACGCTGATCGCCGGCGCGGCGACCGCCGCCGCGTTGCTGCTGCCGCAGGGCGCAGCCGCGGGTGGCATTGGCAAGCTGCGGCCGGACCCGGCCTATGACTGGAGCGGGTTCTATGTCGGTGCCCATGCGGGTTACGTCCGCGGCCATGCCGGCGCGACGCTGCAGGACGCCAATTCGATTGTGCAGAACAGCAACGGCGCCGGTGGAGCCACCGCGGGCGTCCAGGCGGGCTACAATTTCGTCACCGGATCGAACCTGCTGCTCGGTGTCGAGGCCGACATCTCGTTCCCGAGCTATCTGCCGCAGAACGCGGTACTGTCGGAGTTCGACAACGGCACTGCCAACACGCTGCAGCACCTCGACTATTACGGCACGGTCCGCGCCCGGCTCGGCGTCATCGCCGGCCGATGGCTCGGTTATGTCACCGGCGGCCTCGCCTTCGAGCACGAGCGCTATCTCACCGACCCCGACGTCGGCCGCGTGATGAACGCGCGGATCGGCTGGGCGGCCGGTGCCGGCGTCGAATACGGCTTCACGCCGAACTGGAGCGCACGGATCGAATATCTCTACAGCCAGTATCAGAACGCCACCGTCGCGCTGCCGACCGGCGCGAGCTACGCGACATCGCTGAACCTGCAGGCCGTGCGTGTCGGCGTGAACCGCAAGATCGACTGGTTCGGCACCGGCAGCGCCGACGCCTTCCCGTCGCTCGCCGCGGTGGCCGATCCGGAGACCGATCGCTGGGAGCTCCACGGCCAGACCACCTTTATCGGGCAAGGCTATCCGTCGTTCCGGGCCCCCTATAGTGGCACCAACAGCCTGTTTCCCGGCGGGCAGTTCAAGAACACCTGGAGCACCAGCCTGTTCGCCAATGTCCGGCTGTGGGACGGCGGCGAGTTCTATTTCAACCCGGAATTCCTGCAGGGCTACGGGCTCAGCGACACGGTCGGCGCCGGCGGCTTCCCGAACGGCGAAGCGCAGAAATCCGGCTTCGCCTACCCGCATTTCAGCCCATCGCGGTTCTATCTGCGGCAGACCTTCGGGCTCGGCGGCGAGCAGGAACAGCTCGCCTCGAGCGGCTCGCAGCTCTCCGGCAAGGCCGATATCTCGCGGCTGACGCTGCAGGTCGGCCGCTTCAGCGTCATCGACGTGTTCGACGGCAACTCCTACGCGCATGATCCGCGCCGCGATTTCATGAACTGGTCGATCTGGGCCTCGGGCGCGTTCGACTATGCCGCCGACAAGCTCGGCCTCGGCTACGGCGCCACCGCCGAACTCAACCAGAAGCAATGGGCGGTCCGCGCCGGTTACTTCCTGGTCGACGCCGAATCCAATTCCAACAACTACGACATGAAGCTGCTCAAGCGCGGCGAATACGTCGCCGAGCTCGAGACCCGCTATTCGCTGTTCGGCCTTCCCGGCAAGCTGCGCACGCTGGGCTTCATCAACAGCACCTATTCGGGCAGCTATCGCGAGACGCTGAACGATCCGTCGCTGAATCTGGACATCACCCAGACCCGCCGCGGCCGGATCAAATACGGTTACGCGCTCAACCTGGAGCAGGCTGTCACCGACGACATCGGCGTGTTCGGCCGCTGGAGCTGGAACGACGGCAAGAACGAGATCATGGCGTTCACCGATATCGACAGCAGCCTGTCGGGCGGCGTGTCGATCCGCGGCCAGCGCTGGGGTCGCCCGGACGATGTGATCGGCATCGCCGGCGCGCTCAACGGCTTGTCGCGCGATCACCGCGAATTTCTCGCCGCCGGCGGCCTCGGCCCGCTGATCGGCGACGGTGCTCTGAACTATCGCCGCGAGCGGGTGTTCGAAAGTTACTACGCGCTGGCGCTTAACTCGTCGTGGACCGCGACCGCCGACTATCAGCTGATCGCCAACCCCGCCTACAACGCCGACCGCGGCCCGGTCTCGGTGTTCTCAGGCCGGGTGCACGGCGAGTTCTGACGCGACCCAATCTGCACTGCGATGATGAGCGCTAAACCACTGGCGCAAAGCTTTCCGCTCGGGCCATCGCCCAGGCCTGCTTGAAACGGGGATCGTCGGTGCCTTCCAGCAGCTCGCCCGGACGCAGCGCCGGGTAGAGCTGTGCCAGCGAGATGACGTCCGACGGCGAGGTCCGCTGCGAGAAGTGATAGGGGCGGATATCGCGCGGATGGTCGAGGCCGGCGGCGGCCACCAGTTCGGCCAGCGCCTGCAACGTCGCGCGGTGATAGTTGTAAACCCGCTCCAGCTTGTGCGGCACCACCAGCGCGCGATAGCGCGACGGCTCCTGGGTGGTGACGCCGGTCGGGCAGCGGTCGGTGTGGCAGCTCAGCGATTGGATGCAGCCGAGCGCGAACATGAAGCCGCGCGCCGAGTTGCACCAGTCCGCACCGAGCGCCATCGCGCGCGCGACGTCGAAGCCGGTGGCGATCTTGCCCGAGGCCCCGAGCTTGATGCGGTCGCGGGCGCCGATACCGATCAGCGCGTTGTGCACGAAGCTGACGCCGTCGCGCATCGGCATGCCGAGGTGGTCCATGAATTCCAGCGGCGCGGCGCCGGTGCCGCCCTCCTTGCCGTCGACCACGATGAAATCCGGATAGATCCCGGTGGCGAGCATCGCCTTGCAGATCGCCAGAAATTCCCAGGGGTGGCCGACGCAGAGCTTGAAGCCGGCCGGCTTGCCGCCGGCGAGGCGGCGCATCTCGGCGACAAATTGCATCATCTCGATCGGCGTCGAGAATGCCTTGTGATAGGGCGGCGAGACGCAGTCTTCGTCCATGCCGACACCGCGGATCTGCGCGATCTCTTCGGAGATCTTGGCCATCGGCAGCACGCCGCCATGGCCCGGCTTGGCGCCCTGGCTGACCTTCAGCTCGACCATCTTGATCTGGTCGTCGGTCGCGACGCGGGCGAACGCCTCCGGATCAAATCGGCCATCGCGGGTGCGGCAGCCGAAGTAACCGGAGCCGATCTCCCAGATCAGGTCGCCGCCATGCTCGCGGTGATACGGGCTGACGCCGCCTTCGCCGGTGTCGTGCGCGAAGCCGCCCTTCTTGGCGCCGGCATTGAGTGCGCGGATCGCGTTCGGGCTCAGCGCGCCGTAGCTCATCGCCGAGATGTTAAACACCGAAGCGGAATACGATTTGGCGCAGTCCGGTCCGCCGATCGTGATCCGGAACGGCTCTTCGGCGTGCGGCCGCGGCGCGACCGAGTGGTGCATCCACTCGTAGCCGTCGCCATAGACATCCTTCTGAGTCCCGAACGGACGCTTATCGAGTTCCATCTTGGCGCGCTGATAGATCAGCGCGCGGGTGTCGCGGCTGAACGGCTTGCCGTCCTTCTCGCTCTCGAAAAAGTACTGCCGCATCTCCGGGCGCATTTCTTCGAGCAGGAAGCGCAGATGCGCCGAGATCGGATAGTTGCGCAGCACCGCGTGACTGGTCTGCAGCAGATCGTGGATGCCGAGCAGCGTCAGCGCGCCGAACACCAGCAGCGGCACCAGCACCACGCAGAACAGCGGCGTGTGGGCGTCGAATGCTGCAAGTCCGGCTAGGAGTGCGGTGAGGACGGCGCAGACAGTGAGAACGATGTAGCGCGGCGAGAGCGGAAGCAGCAGCGTTTCCATGGAATCCCCGCGGGGGTCGGCAGGACGGACGTTCGATCAGCCGCCGCAGCGGGGAGCCCCGTGCGTCTGAGTGCGGCGACCGGGCCGCGGTATAGCACGACGCGCCGGCCTCGATAACCTCGGAGCTTCCGCGATCATCCGGTCACGCCGCGGTCGCAATCCTGTGACGATGGCACGCCCTGAGACTCTGACGATGCGGTTCGGCTTGACATTTCGCCGCTGCAAAGCGATCCCACCGCGCCCGCCGGCAGCCGTCCGCAGCGCCGGTCACTGCCTGTTGACGAGACCCCCGATGCAATATGCCGACCGCGTGATCGTCCGGATCGTCAAAGACTATTGCGGCGCGCGCGGCGTCGACGTCACGCTCGGGCTCGACGGCTGGCTGATCGTGCTGAGCAAGGGTGACGCCCGGCATTTCATCTATGGTTACGATTTCGGTCTGAACAGCTCGGTGACGCACCGCCTTGCCAATGACAAGGCAGCGACCGCCGATATCCTCGACGCGGCCGGCCTAGCCTGCGTGCCGCACCGGCTGTTCATGAATCACCAGCACTTCAAGTACGTGCCGAGCAGCGGCCACTGGTCGGCGATGCTGGAGATGTTGCGCGCGCATCCGGCCGGGCTGGTGTTCAAGCCGAACGAGGGCACCTGCGGCCATCTGGTGTTCAAGGTGACGACGGAGCTCGAACTCGAACAGGCCGCCACCGCGATCTTCGCCGCCAACCAGAATCTGGCGATCGCGCCGTATTTCGATATCGCCCGCGAGGTTCGCGTCATCCTGCTCGATCGGGCGCCGCTGGTGGTTTACGAAAAGAAGCGGCCGGCGATCAGTGGCGACGGCGTGCGCAGCGCGTTGCAGCTTTTGCTCGACGCGGTCCCGGCAGACCGGCTCGGCGCTGTGCTGGCGAACCTGCCGGCGGATCACGCTGCGCTCGATGCCGTGGTGCCGGCCGGCGCGCAGTTCCAGCTCGATTGGCGGCACAATCTCGAATTCGGCGCGGAGCCCGAACTACTCGGCGATGGCGAGCTGCGCGATAGCTGCGTTGCGCTTGCCTGCGAAGCCGCCCGTGCGATCGGTCTTGGCTTCGGAGCCGTCGATGTGGTGTGGACCGCGCAAGGCCCCCGCGTGCTCGAGATCAATTCGGGCGTGATGATCGAATCGCTCAGCCGCCGGTTTCCGGACATCGCCCGGCAGGTCTACACCCGCGCGCTCGATCGGGTGATGCAGGCGATGGCGGTCTAACAGTCCAGCGTTCAGCGGCGCGATTTCCTTTCGCTGCGGATCAACTAAGATCGCGTCGCGTCCGCATTCCCATCAAGCAACAAGGAAGCTCATGACCGCGACCGTCAACCGCCAGATCCTGCTGATCGAGAAGCCGAAGGAGAAACTCGGCCCGGAGCATTTCCGTTTGGCGGAATCGCCGGTTCCCGAGCCGAAAGACGGCGAGGCGCTGGTCAAGGTTCGCTACATCTCGCTCGATGCCGCGAACCGTGCCTGGATGCAGGGCGCGACCTATCGGGCCGCGGTCGAAACCGACAGCGTGATGCCGGGCGGCAGCGTCGCCGAAGTGGTGAGTTCGAAGGCTCCGGGCCTGGCGCCGGGCGATCTCGTGTTTGCCGACACCGGCTGGCAGGACTATGCGGCGCTGCCCGCCAAGCATCTCGCCAAGCTGCCCAAGGTCGAGCCGATGACGCATCTGCTCAGCGTCTACGGCATCGCCGGCCTGACCGCTTACTTCGGGCTGCTCGACATCGGCAAGCCGCGCGCCGGTGAGACGGTGGTGGTGTCGGCCGCGGCCGGTTCGGTCGGCTCGATCGTCGGACAAATTGCGAAGATCAAAGGCTGTCGCGTCGTCGGCATCGCCGGCGGCAAGCAGAAGTGCGACTGGCTGGTGAGCGAGCTCGGGTTCGATGCGGCGGTCGACTACAAGGACGGCGCGCTGTTCAAGGCGCTGCGCGCCGCGGCGCCGAACGGCATCGACGTGTATTTCGATAACGTCGGCGGCGACATTCTCGAAGCCTGTCTGCCGCAGATGAACATGAAGGGCCGGATCGCCTGCTGCGGCGCGGTCTCGCAATACGACCGCACCCCCTCGGCCACCGGCCCGCGCGGCATCCCCGGCCTGATCGTGGTGAAGCGACTGATCATGCAGGGCTTCATCGTGATGGACTACATGGACCAGCGCGACGAAGCGGTCGCCAAGCTGCAGGAGTGGGTTTCGAGCGGCAAGCTCAAGGTCCAGGAGGACGTCATCGAAGGCCTGGAGAACACCCCGCAGGCGCTGATCGGCCTGCTGGCCGGCGAAAATCGCGGCAAGCGGATGGTGAAGGTGTGAGCTAAGGGGGGCTTGCCCGTCGACTTGCTGGCCGGCCTCGTGCCGGCCAGCCGTGCCGGGGAGCAAAGCTGGCGATCCCGGGATGACTCGAACATCCGACCTACGGTTTAGGAAACCGCCGCTCTATCCGGCTGAGCTACGGGACCGTCCGGCTGCGGCCAGGGCCGCGAGCAGGAGCCTCCCATAGCAGAGCGGCGGACCGATCGCCACCCGGAAGTCGGGGCTTGCTGACCGCGATTAGCCTCCCCACGGGTGTCGCTCGGCGCCGGCTTCAGCCGTTGTTTCGTCATAGACTTTAAATCTTGCTTAGGCGGCCCCCGCTAGGTTCGCGCCCGGCTGTGTTAGTCGGGCGTACCCATGACGTTTTCGAGGTCGATAGCTCGCTTTTCTTGTGACCGGCGCGGCAATATCGCGGTGATTTTTGCGCTGGTGTTGGTTCCGCTGATTTCCGCAATCGGCTGCGCGGTCGATTACAGCCGGGCCAATGCGCTGCGAAGCAAGCTGCAGGCCGCGGCGGATGCGGCCTCGGTCGGTGCGGTGTCGCGGACCTCGCCGGCCTATGTGGCCGCCGGAGCGATGTCGGGCGACGGTGTGATCTCGTCCGGTGCGGATGACGCACTGCGGATCTTCAACGGCAATCTGAACGGCCTGACCGGCTACACCCTCGCCAGCTCATCGGCGACGGTGACCAAGGTGTCGGACGTCGTCACCTCGCAAGTGACGTTTTCGGCCCAGATCTCGACGATGTTCATGAAGGTGGTCGGGATGTCGGCCATGACGGTGGGCGGCACGTCCACCGCTACCGCCAGCATGCCGAAATACATCGATTTCTATCTGCTGCTCGACAATTCGCCGTCGATGGGTGTGGGCGCCACGCCGAATGATGTGTCGGCGATGATCACGGCCACTGCCAACAAGTCGTCGGACGATCACTGCGCGTTCGCCTGTCACGACGTCAACAACAAGAATAACTACTACAATCTGGCCAAGTCGCTCGGTATCACCACCCGGATCGACGTGCTGCGCAGCGCCACGCAGCAACTGATGGACACCGCGAACGCGACTGCGACCTACTCGAACCAGTTCCGCATGGCGATCTACGACTTCGGCGCGTCGGCCCAGTCTGCCGGACTGCGCAACCTGTTCTCGCTATCGGCGAGCCTGTCGAGCGCCAAGACCGCGGCGAGCGCGATCGACCTGATGACGGTGAAGGGGCAGAACGACAACAACGACCAGGACACCAGCTACACGACGATCTTTCCTGCCATCAACAAAGAGATCAGCACGCCCGGCTCGGGCGTGTCCGGCTCGCCGCAGAAATATCTGTTCTTTGTCTCCGACGGCGTCGCCGACGAATACAATCCGAGCTGCCTGAAGCCGAAGACCGGCAACCGCTGCCAGTCGCCGATCAATCCGGCGCTGTGCAAGACCTTGAAGGATCGCGGCGTCAAGATCGCGGTGCTGTACACCACCTATCTCAACCTGCCGAGCAACGACTGGTACAAGCAGTGGATCGCGCCGTTCAACGCCGGCCCCTACGGCCCGTCGCCGAACAGCGAGATCGCGCAAAACATGGAAGCCTGCGCGTCGCCGGGCTTCTACTTCGAGGTCAGCCCCACCCAGGGTATCGCCGAAGCGATGAACGCGTTGTTCAAGAAGGCAGTCGCCGACGCGCGCATCACCAGCTGAGCGACAGGTACGGTTTTCGGATTCGGCGCGATCGCCGGGTCCGCCTTGGAAACTCCATCACCCCTTCCTACGTTGTGATGCCGGCCGGGAGCGCCGCGCCGGAGCGGCGCCGTGCCGGCACCACATAGGAGGTCTCGATGGGTTTGCTCGACATCCTCAACGGCATGCAGAACGGCCCGCGCGGCCCGGCCGACCCGCAGGACAAAAGCGGCGGCATGTCCAAGTTCACCATGGCGATTCTCGCGCTGCTGGCGTGGAAGGCCTACAAACATATGACCAGCGGCCAGCCGCAGACTGCGCCGGCCAATCAGCCGCGCCCGGTGCCGGCGCCTCCGCCCGCGAATACCGGCGGTGGTTGGGGTGACTTCCTGAAGGGCGGCCTTGGAGGCCTGGTGCTCGGCGGTGCGGCCGGCAGCGTGCTGTCGGGCGGGCTCGGCGATCTGCTGCGGCAGCTCCAGCACAATGGCCTCGGCGATGCCGCCAACTCCTGGGTCGGTCACGGCCCCAACCAGCAGATCGGCCCGAGCGATCTCGCCAACGCGCTCGGCTCTGAACAGATCGACGCGATGACCCGGCAGACCGGGATGTCGCGCGACGAACTGCTCGACGGCCTCAGTCGCTATCTGCCCGACGTGGTCGACCAGCTCACCCCGGACGGGCGACTGCCGACCGACGACGAAGCGTCGCGCTGGATCTGATCGGCAGCGGCCGGGTTGTTCCTTTGGTTGCGAGCGGTCCGAAGCGGGCCGTGAGAAAGGATACGGAAGATGAGCGGGTTACTCTGGATTCTGCTGGTCGGTTTTGTTGCCGGCATCATTGCGCGGGTGCTGTCGCCGGGGCCGAACAATCCGCAAGGCTTCGTGCTCACCACGGTCCTCGGCATCGCCGGCGCATTCCTCGCCACCGCGGTCGGGCAGATGATCGGGCACTACGGCCCTAATCAAGGCGCCGGCTTCATCACCGCCACGATCGGCGCGGTGGCTGTGCTGTTCATCTGGAACAGGCTGGTGGCGCGGCGGGTGATCTCCGATCCCGGCAATCGCTATCCCTACGATCCGCGCTGAGGCTGTCGCGGCCCGGTTCGCCGGGCCGCTCACTGCTGCGTGCGGATGTGACGTCAGCCGGCCAGGTGCATGCCAGCGTCCATCCGCACCAGTTCGCCGGTCATGCTGCTCGATTTCGGCGTCGCCAGGAAGCATACCAATTCGGCGATGTCTTCGGCGGTCGAGGCGATCTTCAGCGGCACGCGCGACACCACCATGTCGCGCACCTGCTTGGCTTCCTCGGCGCCGCGTCCCTTGGTGAACCACGGCGTATCGATATAGCCGGGGCAGATCGCGTTGACGCGGATGTTCGGCGCCAGAGCGCGCGACAGCGACAACGTCATGGTGTTGAGCGCGCCCTTGCTGGCCGCATAGGCGATCGACGAGCCGATGCCGCTGATGCCGGCGACCGACGAGACGTTGACCACCGCCGCAGCACGGCCGGCCGCCTTGGCGCCGGCGACGAGCAGCTCGCGCGCCGCGCGGACCATCTGGTACGGGCCGATGGTGTTGATCGCGTAGATCCGCTGGAAGTCGTCGGCCGACAATTGATCGAGCAGATGATGCGCCACGTGCTTGGTGGTGCCGGCGTTGTTGACCAGCGCGTCGAGCTTGCCCCAGGGGGCCGCGGCCTCGACGATGCGCTTGCAATCCTCGTCCTTGGCGACGTCGCCCTGCACCACGATCACTTCGGCGGCGCCGAGCTTGCGGCACTCTTCGGCGGTCTTTTCTGCGTCGTCCTTGCTCGATGCGTAGTTGATCACCAGGCGCGCGCCGTCCTTGGCAAGGATCTTGGCGGTCGCGGCGCCGAGGCCCGAGGCCGACCCGGTGACGATTACGTTCAGTCCGTCTGACATCTTCACTCCCTTTGCATCGAACCGGCTTCGCCGCGTCGCCGCAACCATATCGGTTGCGATATCGAGAGCAAGCCGGCAAAGCCCATGATGCGGAATAAGCCTGCGGCGTGAGGCGTTTCGACCATGTCCGGCGCGCAATCCGCCCCGTGCCGGCTGCGCTTGTGTTCGTTTCAGCTTTTCCGCATCATGCCGCACAACAACAAGACCAGCACACATGCTTGGCGATCCGCCGGGAGCTGAGTGCGCAACCGGGAAACGCCGTGACGGAGACCGACAATATCGTCGTCGAGACCGCGGAGAAGATCTTCGCCGACCTCGCCGATGCGCAAACCATCAACGCCGACAAAGCCGAAACCTGGAAGGCGCCGCTGTGGCAGGCGCTGAGTGAATCCGGGCTGCCGCTGTCATGGGTGCCGGAGGAATTCGGCGGCTCGGGCGCGAGCCTTGCCGAAGGCTTCGGCGTCCTCAACGCAGCAGGCCGCGCCGGCCTCGCAGTGCCGCTCGCCGAGACCATGCTGGCCGGCTGGCTGTTGGCGCAGGGCAAGATCGCCGCGCCGGAAGGCGCCATGACGATCGCGCCGGCCCATCCGAAAGATCGCCTCACGCTCGATGCCGACGGCAAGCTGTCGGGTCGTGCGCGCAGCGTGCCGTTCGCGCAAGACGCGCAGCATATCGCCGTGCTGGCGCAGAGCGCCGCCGGCGCGAAGATCGCGCTGGTGCCGGCGTCGACCTGCCGAATTGATAAGGGCCTCGGCCTTGGTGGCGATGCGTCGGATGTCGTCACCTTCGACAAGGTCGCGCCGATTACCACGGCGCCCGCGCCCGAAGGGGTCGATCAGACGTCGCTGATGCTGATGGGCGCCGTCGCGCGCAGCCTGCAGATCGCCGGCGCGCTGGAAACCCTGCTCGACCGCAGCGTGACTTACGCCAATGAGCGCGTCGCGTTCGAAAAGAAGATCGGCAAATTCCAGGCGGTGCAGCACAATCTGGCGAAGCTCGCCGGCGAGACGTCAGCTGCCTTGGCCGCCGCAACCTCCGCGGCCGATGCGATCAGCAGCGCCGAAGGCTTCGACGACGCCGTGTTCCTCGAAGCCAGTGCGGCCAAGATTCGCTGCGCTGAAGCGGCTGAGAAAGGCGCGGCGATCGCCCATCAGGTGCACGGCGCGATCGGCTTCACCCGCGAGCACATCCTGCATCGCTTCAGCCTGCGCGCGCTCGCCTGGCGCGACGATTTCGGCAACGAGAGCCATTGGGCTGTCGAGCTCGGCCGCATGGTCGCGGCGCGCGGCGCCGATGATTTGTGGCCGCTGGTCGCTTCGCGCTGACCGCATCAACGTAGCGAGATAATGCGATGACCGCCGCCCTCCGTTTCGATCCGATCCGCCTGCCGCCCGTCTGCGAAGAACTGCGCAAGGAAGTCCGCGCTTTCCTTGCCGAAGAGATCGCCGCCGGCACCTTCGATCCGAATAAGCCGCAGCGCGAAGATTCCGACGCGCCTGAATTCTCCCGCCGTGTCGGCGAGCGTGGCTGGCTCGGCATGACCTGGCCGAAGAAATACGGCGGCCACGAGCGCACCTTCCTGGAGCGCTACGTCGTCACCGAAGAGATGCGTGTCGCCAATGCGCCGACCCGGCGGTTCTTCGTCGCCGATCGCCAGAGCGGACCGGTGCTGCTGAAATACGCGCCCGAGCACATCAAGATGGACATCCTGCCGCGGATCTGCCGCGGCGAATTGTGCTTCGCGATCGGCATGAGCGAGCCGAATTCCGGCTCCGATCTGTTCGCTGCTAAGACCAAGGCGACCAAGACCGACGGCGGCTACCTGATCAACGGTTCGAAGATCTGGACCACCTCGGCGCACATCGCCGACTACATGATCGCGATTTTCCGTACCTCGCCGCCAACCAAGGAAAACCGCCGCCACGGGCTCACTCAATTCCTGGTCAACATGAAGTCGCCGGGCATCAAGGTGAACCCGATCGCGCAGATCACCGGGCAGTACGAATTCAACGAGGTGGTGTTCACCGACGTGTTCGTCCCGGACGATCATCTGCTCGGCGAGGTCGACGGCGCCTGGAAGCAGGCAACCTCCGAACTCGCCTATGAGCGTTCGGGGCCGGAACGCTTCCTCGAGACCTACTACGTGCTCACCGAATTGGTGCGTGCGCTCGGTCCCGATCCGGACACCCGCGGCGCCGAGGGCATCGGCCGGTTGGTGGCACAACTGCACACCATGCGGCGGATGTCGGTGTCGGTCGCCGGCATGCTGCAGGCCGGCAAGGAGCCGGTGGTGGAGGCCTCGATCGTCAAGGACATCGGCACGATCTGGGAGCAGCAGTTGCCGCACCGGGTGCGTGAGCTCGCCGCCTTCGTCGACGGCGAGGCATCCAATCATGCGACGCTCGACGAACTGACGGCGTTCGCCACCAAGCTGGCGCCGAAGCTGACCATCCAGGGTGGCACCACCGAGGTGCTGCGCGGCATCATCGCCCGCGGGCTCGGCCTGCGCTGACGCCGGCGCGCATCGAACGATCGAGGACAATCATGAGCAGCTACACCGATATCGCGGTCGAAAAGACCGGCCACGTCGCCACCATCGAAATCCAGCGGCCGCCGCTGAATTTCTTCGACATCTCGCTGATCCGGCAGATCGCCAACGCGCTCGATGAGATCGACGCCGATCCGCAAGTGCGCGCCACCGTGCTGGCGGCGCAAGGCAAGGCGTTCTGCGCCGGCGCCAATTTCGGCGATCCGGCCCGGCAGGAAGCCGATCCGGCGGCGGCGAAGGGCGATCCGGCCGACAGCCTCGGCGAGATCGGTCATCTGTATTACGAGGCGGTGCGGATCTTCCGCGCCAAGAAGCCGATCATCGCAGCGGTGCACGGCGCCGCGATCGGCGGAGGACTGGGGCTTGCGGTGTCGGCGGACTTCCGCGTCACCTGCGCGGAGGCGCGGTTCTCGGCCAACTTCACCAAGCTCGGCTTTCATCCCGGCTTCGGCCTGACCGTGACGCTGCCGGAGCTGATCGGCAAGAAC
>NZ_QTKI01000568.1:0-2295 GCF_010820945.1 Rhodopseudomonas sp. BR0C11 | reverse complement strand
AGCTGTATTGCGGCCACGAATACACCGCCTCCAACGTCAAATTCGCGCTCGGCATCGAGCCCGACAATGCGGCGCTGCAGGCCCGTGCCAAGCAGGTCGAAGCACTGCGAGCCGAAGGCAAGCCGACAATTCCGGTGACGCTCGGCGAGGAGAAGCAAGCCAACGTGTTCCTGCGGGCCGATGTGCCGTCGATTGCAGCCGCAGTGGGCCTGCCCGGCGCGCCCGCCGCCGACGTGTTCGGCGAGATCCGCGAGCGCAAGAACAACGGGTGAGCGCGGTGACTCTCAGCGCCGCCGAAGTGATCGCGCGGCTCGGTCTGCAACCGCACCCGGAAGGCGGCCATTATCGCGAAACGTTCCGCGATCCTCGCTGCGACCCGAGCGGCCGCAGCTACTCGACCGCGATCCACTTCCTGCTGTGCGCAGGCGAGCGCTCCCACTGGCACCGGATCGACGCGGTCGAAGTCTGGCACTACTACGCGGGCGCGGCCCTGATGCTGGAGGTCGCCGATGACGACGGCCGTAGCGCCACCACGCTCGGCCCCGATCTCGGCGCCGGGCATCTGCCGCAACTCATCGTGCCGCCGCAGGCTTGGCAGGCGGCAACGTCGACCGGTGAATGGACGCTGGTCGGCTGCACTGTGGCGCCGGGCTTCGACTTCGCCGGCTTCGAACTCGCGCCGCCCGGTTGGGAGCCGGCGCGATGAAGTCCATCGCGAGGATAGGCTGAACGACAGGCTCGCGCGCCACGCGCAACCCACCGCAATAGCGGCCGAACAGAATGATGGGTGAAGGCGCAGGCCGCTCCCATCATTTGGGTCTGAATGACTTACAGCGCGCCGACCGGCGATTTCGCCAACAGTTCGTCGACCTCCGCGCGGCTCGGGCACGCGAACGCGCCCCCCGGACGGGTGCATTTCAATGCCGCGGCCGCGGAGGCAAACCGCAGTGCGTGAGCGATGTCCTGGCCCTCGCCGAATGCCACGGTGAAGCCGCCGTGGAAAATATCGCCGGCGCCGAGGGTGTCGACCGAATGCACGGGGAACGCCGGCGTCTCGCGAAACTCGTGCTTGTCGTCGAGCCACAGCGTGCCCTTCGGACCGCGGGTCACCGCCACGAAGGCATGAGTCAGCGTCGCCAGCTTCTTCAGTGCTTCGGCATCGTCGTCGATGCCCGCGGTGCCGTGCAGCGCTTCTGCCGAGCAGATCAGATGAGAGGCGGCGGTCAGCAGCCCGTCGTTCATCGACATCGCGTTGTCGACGTCGACGACCACCGGAATGCCGCGCCGGGTAGCCTCCGCGCACAGCGGCGTGACGAAGCTGGAGCAGCGGCTTTCGGTGAGGATCGCGTCGCAATCCTTCAGCAGGGTGTCGGCGTCGGGCAGCGCGACCTTCCACAGGCCGGGGTCACGGAACGTCACGATGGTCCGTTCGCCGGTCGGATCGACCAGCACCGCCGAGATCGGCGTTACCAGCCCCGGCATGTGAATGAGACCGCTGGAGCCGATGCCTTCCTCGGCCAGCTTGTCGAAGATGAAGCGGGCCGCGGCTTCGTCCGCGTGGCCCATCGGGCCGCACATTTCCGCCCGGCCGCCGAGTCGCCCGATCCCGATCGCGGCATTGAGCGCATTGCCGCCGCAGATCTCGCCGAACGAACTGGCCGGCACCTTGTTTCCACGGCCGGGCACCGCCTCGATTCGGAACGTGAGGTCACGCACCGGAATGCCGATGCACAGCACGCGCGGCGCGCGTTTGGCAGTCTCGCTCATGATTGTCCCTCCAGCCAGCGGCCGAGCAGATGGTGCGCGATCGCGAACGGGTGCGGCCCGAACAGTCCGTCCGGATGTTCGCGCTTCAGCATCTGCGCCGCCTCGTCACGGGAAAACCACCGCGCGTCTTCAAGTTCCGTCCGATCGACGGTGATGTCGTCGGTGGTGGCGGTTGCCGTGCAGGCGATCATCAGCGACGACGGATACGGCCACGGCTGCGTCATGTAGTAACGCACGTCGGTGCACAGGATGCCGGACTCCTCGACGATCTCGCGGCGCACCGCGTCTTCGATGGTCTCGGCCGCCTCGACGAAGCCGGCGAGGCACGAATACATCCCGGCCGGAAATTGCTTCTGCCGGCCAAGCAGGCAGCGGTCGCCATGCGTCACCAGCATGATCACCACCGGATCGGTGCGCGGAAAGTGCTCGGCCTTGCAGGACGGGCAGTCGCGCTTCCAACCGCCCTGCGCCATCGCGGTACGAGTGCCGCAATTGGCGCAATAGCCGTGGCGCTGAGTCCAGGTCACC
>NZ_QTKI01000567.1:0-2295 GCF_010820945.1 Rhodopseudomonas sp. BR0C11 | reverse complement strand
GGCGCTGCGGGAACAGACCCGCGGCGAAGCGCCGAGCGATGCGGGGCTGACGCTGCAGTCCGTCGGCGGCCTCTCCAGCCGGGTCGCGGATATCGCCGCTCGCGGCACACGGCGGGGCGACGACGATGGTGCGCCGCGGACGAAAGCTGCCTCAAATGCAACACCGGCGCGATTCCGGCGCCAGGAGGGTTGAAGCGGCGTGACGTTTCGGGAGCGCGCCGCTATACAACGCCCGCGCAAGCTGAACGTATCCGGCCACCAAGCTTTAACCCAGCGGAACATTGCTGTGGCGAGGCGGACGGGGGTGGTTTTCTCGCCTTGCGCCGCGTGCCATACCACCGTCACCTGTGCCGACCCCGTGCACGCCGATTCGCCGTTGTGCTGACCGAGCGGACCTGACCTGCCGATGCCGATTACCATCCTTGATCTCGTTGTTCTCGCGGTGATGTTGGTGTCGGGGCTGCTCGCGATGGTGCGCGGCTTCATGCGCGAAGTGCTGTCGATCGCGGCCTGGGGCGCCGCCGCGCTGGTGACGCTGTACGCATTCCAGAAGCTGATGCCGACGGCGCGGACCTATTTCTCGTCCGAGACGGTCGCCGCGGTGGTGGTGATCGCCGGCGTCTTCCTCGGCACCCTGATCATCGTGTCGATCATCACGGTGCGGATCTCGGACATGATCCTGGATTCGCGCATTGGCGCGCTCGATCGCACCCTCGGCTTCCTGTTCGGTCTCGCCCGCGGTCTGCTGATCGTGGTGGTGGCGTATCTGTTCTTCAACTGGCTGGTGCCGGACAAGCAGCGTCCCGAGTGGGTCACCAATGCGAAGTCGCGCACGGTTCTGCAAGGAACCGGTGATTGGCTGATGACGCTCTTGCCGGACGACCCTGAAAATACCATCTTGAAACGGTTCAAGAAGAACAAGCCGGAAGAAGACCAGCAGCAGACCGAGGATTCGGCTGCTCCCGGTGCCAATGACGGCTATAGCAAACCTGCCCGTGACGGCCTGAAAAAGCTGATAGAGGGCAAACCGGCCACGCGCTGAGCGTGTCCCACATGAGAGGCGCGATGGACGCGATGCCCAGCTCTTCCGACGACGCCGCAACGCCCGCTTCGGACGCTCGCGACCAACACATCCTCGACGATACCGTTTTCGACACTGACGGTGACACGCTGCGCGAAGAGTGCGGCGTGTTCGGCATTTTCGGGCACCCCGATGCCGCCGCGATCACTGCTCTCGGCCTGCACGCCCTGCAGCACCGCGGCCAGGAAGCCGCCGGCATCGTGTCGTTCGACAACGGCCGGTTTCATTCCGAGCGTCGCCTCGGTCTGGTCGGTGACACCTTCTCCCGCGCCGACGTGATCGCGCGGCTGCCGGGCAATTCGGCGATCGGCCACGTTCGCTATTCGACCACCGGCGAAACCATCCTGCGTAACGTCCAGCCGCTGTTCGCCGAGCTCAACGCCGGCGGCTTCGCGGTCGGCCACAACGGCAACCTCACCAACGGCCTCACTCTGCGCCGTGAGCTGATCCGCAGCGGCGCGATCATGCAGTCGACCACCGACACCGAAGTGATCCTGCATCTCGTCGCGCACTCCAAGAAGACTCGCTTCATCGAGCGCTTCATCGAGTCGCTGCGCGCGCTGGAAGGCGCCTACTCGCTGGTGTCGCTGACCAACAAGAAACTGGTCGGCGCCCGCGATCCGCTCGGCATCCGTCCGCTGGTGCTCGGCGAACTCGACGGCTGCCCGATCCTGGCGTCGGAGACCTGTGCGCTCGACATCATCGGCGCGCATTACGTCCGCGACGTCGAGCCCGGCGAAGTCATCGTGTTCGACCGCCACGGCGTCACCAGCCACAAGCCGTTCCCGCCGCAGCCGCCCCGCCCCTGCATCTTCGAGTACATCTACTTCGCCCGTCCGGATTCCATCGTCGGCGGCCGTTCTGTGTACGACGTTCGCAAGGCGTTCGGTGCCCAGCTGGCACTTGAGAGCCACGTCGAATCCGACGTCATCGTGCCCGTGCCGGATTCCGGCGTGCCGGCGGCGATCGGCTATTCGCGGCAGTCCGGCGTTCCGTTCGAGCTCGGCATCATCCGCAACCACTATGTCGGCCGTACCTTCATTCAGCCGACCCAGAGCGTTCGCGAACTCGGCGTCCGGATGAAGCACTCGGCCAACCGCGCCGCGATCGAAGGCAAGCGGATCGTGCTGATCGACGACAGCCTTGTCCGCGGCACCACGTCGAAGAAGATCGTGAAGATGATGCGCGATGCCGGCGCCCGCGAGGTGCACTTC
>NZ_QTKI01000566.1:0-2299 GCF_010820945.1 Rhodopseudomonas sp. BR0C11 | reverse complement strand
GCAGGACGTGGCCGGCCTGATGATCGAATTCGCCCGCGAGCTCGGCGCGCTGCCGGCGGCGCTCGCCGCGGCGGAGTGACGCTGGCGGCCGCACCGGCCGCAGCGTCGCCAAACTGACGCAGTCCTGCGCTCAGAGTCGGTCCCGACGATTTCAAGCCCATGCCCAACGCTGCGGTGCCGCCGCGGCGTTGCCGAAGGAGATGTCGATGCCGCTGTCGCCCCGGTCCGCCGTGACCGCCTCGATGTTGATCGCAGCGCTGGCGCTGCCACAGCTCGGTACGAGCGCCCTCGCCCAAGAGGCGCGGCCTGCAGCACCGCACGCCGATCGGGCGAAATCAGCTGCGGAGCAGACCGACACAGCCGCAAACAAAGCCGAGGCGTCGCCGGCCCGCGCCGAACTCAACAGCCTGCCGCCGGACGTCACCACCAAGCACAGTCTGGCGTTGCCGGGGCGGACTCTGGCGTTCACCGCCACCGCCGGCTCGATCCGGCTGTACAACGGCAAGGGTGAGCCGCAGGCCGATATCGCCGTCACCACCTACAAGCTCGACGGCGCCGATCCGCGCACTCGGCCGGTGACGTTCCTGTTCAACGGCGGCCCCGGCGCATCCTCGGCTTGGCTGCAGCTCGGCGCCGCCGGACCGTGGCGGCTGCCGATCGGCAGCAGCGTGGTGGCGTCGTCGCCGCCGGTGCTGCAGGCCAATGCGGAAACCTGGCTCGATTTCACCGACCTGGTATTCATCGATCCGGTCGGCACCGGCTATAGCCGTTTCGTCGCCAGCGGCGACGAGGTGCGTAAGCACTTCTATGCAGTCGAGGGCGACATCTCGGCGATGGCGGTGGTGATCCGGCGCTGGCTGGAGAAGAACGACCGGCTCGCTTCGCCGAAGTATCTGGCCGGCGAAAGCTACGGCGGCATTCGCGGTCCGAAGGTGGTGGACAATCTGCAGACCAAGCAGGGCGTCGGCGTCAACGGTCTGATCCTGGTATCGCCGGTGCTCGACTTCCGCGACCTGTCCGGCTCCAGCCTGCTGCAATATGCAGCTCGGCTGCCGTCGATGACCGCGGTGGCGCGGCAGCAGAAAGGCAAGGTGACCCGCGCCGACCTCGCCGATGTCGAGAGCTACGCGCGCAGCGAATTCCTCACTGACCTGGTCAAAGGCGAAGCCGACAAAGAAGCGACCACGCGGCTCGCCGACCGCGTCTCTGCACTGACGGGAATCGACAAGACGGTGAGCCGGCGATTGGCCGGGCGGTTCGACACCCGCGAATTCCAGCGAGAGTTCGACCGCGATCGCGGCCGGGTCACCGGACGGTTCGACGGCGCCAAACTCGGGCTCGATCCGTTCCCGGATTCCAGCGGCTCGCATTTCGGCGATCCGTCGGCAGATTCGCTGATCGCACCGCTCACCAGCGCGGCCGTGCAGCTGACTCGCTCGACGCTGAACTGGAAGCCGGACGGCTCGTATGAACTGCTGAATGGCTCGGTGGCCGAACAATGGGATTTCGGCCGCGGCCGCCAGCCGCTGGAATCGACTACCCAGCTCCGTGAGATCCTCAGCGTCGACCCGAGCCTGCAGGTGCTGGTGACCGGTGGCCTATTCGATCTCGCCGCGCCGTATTTCGGTACCCAAATCGTGCTCGATCAGTTGCCGCCGACTCTGGCTGAGAAGCGCGTGAAGTTCGTCGTCTATCCCGGCGGCCACATGTTCTACGCCGACGACGCCGCACGGCAGTCGCTGCACGACGAAGTGAAAGCGATGATGAAGTAGTCGCGCAGCAACTCCACCTTCGTCATTGCGAGCGTAGCGAAGCAATCCAGAGCCCGGTGCACCGATCTGGATTGCTTCGTCGCTTCGCTCCTGGCAATGACGATAGAACTCGAACTAACTCACCGTCTTCTCGGGCCAACGACACAGATCGTTGATCAAGCAGACCTCGCAGCGCGGCTTGCGGGCGAGGCAGGTGTAGCGGCCGTGCAGGATCAGCCAATGGTGGGCGTGCTGCATGAATTCGGCCGGGATCACCCGCTCCAGTTCAAGCTCCACCGCGAGCGGCGTTTCGCCTGGCGCCATGCCGGTGCGATTACCAACCCGGAACACATGGGTATCGACCGCCATGGTCGGCTGACCGAACGCCATGTTCAGCACTACGTTGGCGGTCTTGCGTCCAGCGCCGGGCAGCGTCCCCAGCTCCTCACGGGTGCGCGGCACCTCACCGCCAAAGTCGGTGATCAGCTTTTGCGACAGCGCACTCACGTTCTTCCCCTTGGTGCGAACACGACCAATGGTCTTGATGT
>NZ_QTKI01000565.1:0-2300 GCF_010820945.1 Rhodopseudomonas sp. BR0C11 | reverse complement strand
AGGCCGGACTGCTTCAGCGCATCCATTACCACCGAGAGCAGATTGCCGACCCGGAACTGCAGCGGCGACAGGTTGACGGCGACGCGGACATCGTCCGGCCAGCGCGCAGCATCCATGCAGGCGGAGCGCAGAATCTGCGCGCCGATGGCGTTGATCAGGCCGGTGTCTTCGGCGACCGGAATGAACTCGGCCGGCGAGATCATGCCGCGCTCCGGATGCGGCCAGCGCACCAGCGCTTCGCTGCCGGTGATGCGGCCGTCGGCGAGACGGACCAGCGGCTGATAGTAAGGGCGTAGCACTTCGTGCTGCAGCGCTGCGCGCAGATCGGTCTCGATCTTGCGGCGCGCCTGGGCGCGCGCGTCCATTCCGACTTCGAAGAAACTGAAGGTGCCGCGGGTGTCCTTCTTGGCGCGCGACAGCGCCATGTCGGCGTTCATCAGCAGTTTTTCGGAATCGTCGCCGTCGCCGGGCGCCACCGCGATGCCGATGCTGGCGCCGACCACGACCGAATGGCCCTGCAGCAGATAGGGCTCGGCGATCGCGTGCAGCAGCCGCTTGGCGAGCAGCACGATATCCTCGGGCCGCTTGATGCCGGTCTGGATCACGGCGAATTCGTCGGAGTTGAGCCGCGCCAGCGGATCTTCCTCGCGCAACGTCGAGCGCAGCCGGCGGGCGACGCCGCGCAGCAGCTTGTCGCCGACCGCGTGGCCGAGCGTGTCGTTGACGGCCTTGAAATTGTCGATGCCGACGAACAGCACCGCGATCTTCTCGCCGGTGCGCCGGGTCTGGATCAGCAGCTCATCGAGCCGCTTGCGCAGCGAATTGCGGTTCGGCAGCCCGGTGAGCCCGTCGTGATGCGCCATGAAGGCGAGCCGCATCTCGGCGCGCTTGCGCTCGGTGATGTCCATCAGCGCCAGCAGCACCGCGGGCTCGCCATTATAAGTGAGCTGACGTGAGTAGATCGCCAGATCGATCAGCGAGCCGTCGGCTTTGACGTGCTTCCAGGTCCGCGCGGTGCGTTCTTCGTGGGTGTGATTGCCGGTCCAGGGCAGCTCGGTCTCGAATGCCTGCAGGCGGCGGATCGTCAGGGAGGCGAATTCGGACGGCGAGTAGCCGTAGTGCTCGACCGCGGCGTCATTGACGGCAAGGATGCGCTCGTCATTGAGCTGGCAGACGATCATCGGCACCGGATTGCTTTCGAACATCAGCCGGAACGAAGCTTCGCGCTGCTTCAGCTCGGTGATGTCGACGCGCAGGCCGATGATGCCGCCGTCGGAGGTGGTCCGCTCTTCGATCTGGATGCAGCGGCCGTCGGCCAGCACTTGCTCGTGGCTGGAGCCCGGATTGAACATCCGCTGCAGCCGCTCGGCGATCCATTCCTCCTCGCGGCCCTCGGCCTCCGGATAGTCGCCGCGCGCGATGCCGATGCGCATGGTGTCCTGGATCCGGGCGCCGGGCTCGAACTGATCGGCACTGGCCTTGTAGATCTCGGCGTAGCGCTTGTTCCAAAGGATGTAGCGGCCATCGGGATCGAGAAACACGATGCCCTGGGGCAGGATGTCGATCGCCTCACGCAGCCGGGCGTGCGAGCGCCGCGCTTCCTCGAGCGCGGCTGCGACCGCGCGCTCGCCTTCGGCGACGTCCGCTGGCCGCGCCATCCGGCGCGGTTTCGACGACAGCTTGGGGCCGGGCAGCGTGCTGCGGCGCGGCTTAGCGCTGCCGGCAGACGGACGGATTCGAGCCGCCTTCTTTTTCTTCAGCCGGACTTGCGGACTCACCACGCATCACCACCACGCAAATGACGCCCTGGTTGTGCAATAAGTGTCTGAAAAAATTGTATCCCGGCAGGGATGTCGCAGGCTGCAAAGGTTAAGGCCGGGCCGGGGCATGCTCGCCGGGCAGGCAATTTGCTGGCTGCAAGAGGTGTCGAATAACCTCCAGCACAGGGATTCGACCGTCTTTCAGCGGATTCCGGCCCGGCATTGCCCACGTGGTGAGCGATTGCCCACTCAGCGCTGCAAATTGCGCCAGACTCCTGCAGGGTTAGCGCGGGCTTAAGGACAGGCGAATTCAGCGCGAAATCATCTCCGCCAAGCCACAGCCCCGAGCCCGACCCAGTCAAGATCAGGCGCGCGTGCGGTATAGTGAGCTTATGCGCCGCGCGATTCTTGCTGCTCCGGTCCGGCTCGCCAGTGTCCTGGCTGCGATGATGTTGTTCGTCCCGGCCGCGATGGCCCAGGACAAAGGCACCCTCGACCCCAAGCCGCTGCCGCCGCTGGCGCATCCCAACGATCCCAACC
>NZ_QTKI01000564.1:0-2301 GCF_010820945.1 Rhodopseudomonas sp. BR0C11 | reverse complement strand
GGGGCGGGGCGGCGAACGGCGGTGAATCTGTTCCGCGAACAGGGCTATCATCGCGCCACGCTCAACGAGGTGGCGGAGCGGCTGAACATCACCAAGCCGGCGCTGTACAATTACTTCCGCAGCAAGGAGGAGATCCTGTTCGAGTGCTGGGCGCTCGGTCAGGAGCAGGTCGACGAGATCATTGCGGACATCAGCCGGTCCGGTGACGACGGTCTCGGCAAGCTCCGCGCGCTGGTGCGCGCCTATGCCGCGACGATGGCGACCGAGTTTGGTGCCAGCATGGTGCGGTTCAATCCGCGCGACCTGTCGCCGGACAACGAGAAGACGGTGCGCGCCGCCAAGCGCGGCATCGATCGCACGTTCCGGCGCTATATCGCGGACGGCGTCGCCGATGGATCGATCAAACCGTGCGATCCGAAGTTGACAGCGTTCGCGATCGCCGGTTCGTTGAACTGGATCGGTCATTGGTATCAGCGCGACGGCGCGCTGTCGCCGGATGCGATCGCGGACGAATTCGCGGTGCGCCTCACCGAGGGGCTCACCAATCGACCAATCAAGAAGAAGAGCGCCCTCACGGCGCCGGACGGCAACAACAACAGGAAACGACCCAAGGGAGGACTTCATGAACATCACCCACGGCCTGCGGCGCGCGCTGCAGATCAACCCGGAAGGGCTGGCCACCGTCTACGCCGGCCGCCGTCGTAACTGGCGCGAGGTCGGCGACCGCGTCGCGCGGCTCGCCGCCGGATTGCGCGCCAACGGAGTCGGCGAGGGCGAGCGGGTCGCTATCCTGTCGCTGAATTCGGACCGCTATCTCGAAATGTATCTCGCCGCCGGCTGGTGCGGCGGCGTGATCGTGCCGCTCAACATCCGCTGGAGCGCGCTGGAAAACGAAGACGCGCTCAAGGACTGCCGCGCGGTGGCGCTGGTCGTCGACAAGGCGTTTGCCGCGACCGGTGCTGTGCTGGCAAAGGCGATCCCGTCGATGGCGATGATCTATGCCGATGACGGCGACGTGCCGGCCGGGATGCAGAGCTATGAGGATCTGATCGCCACGCACGCGCCGATCCCGGATGCAATGCGCAAGGCCGAGGATCTCGCCGGCATCTTCTACACCGGTGGCACCACCGGCCGTTCCAAGGGCGTGATGCTGAGCCACGGCAATCTGATGGCGAACGCGCTCAACGCGCTGGGCGAGGGGCTGTTTCCCGGCACCTCCGTGTATCTGCACGCCGCGCCGATGTTCCACCTCGCCAACGGCGCCGCGATGTATTCGCTGCTGCTGTCGGGCGGCTCCAACGTCATGATCCCGTCGTTCACGCCGGAGGGCGTGATGGAGGCGATGCAGAACGAGCGGGTCACCGACGTGCTGCTGGTGCCGACCATGATCCAGATGTTCGTCGATCATCCGGCGCTGAAGACTTACGACCTGTCGTCGCTGAAGAATATCGTGTACGGCGCCTCGCCGATCAGCGAGGCCGTGCTGGCCCGCGCTTCGGCGGCGCTGCCGAAGGTGCAGTTCACCCAGGCCTACGGCATGACCGAGCTATCGCCGATCGCGACCCTGCTGCATTGGAAGGAGCACATCGGCGAGGGCAAGGCCAAGGGGCGGCAGCGCGCCGCCGGCCGGGCCACGCTGGGCTGCGAAGTGCGGATCGTCGATGCCGAGGATCGCACCGTGCCGTATGGGACGGTCGGCGAGATCTGCGTGCGCGGCGACAACATGATGATGGGCTATTGGGAGCGGCCGGAGGAGACCGCGCGGGCGCTCGCCGGCGGCTGGATGCACACCGGCGACGGCGGCTACATGGACGAGCACGGCTTCGTCTATGTCGTCGACCGGGTCAAGGACATGATCATCTCCGGCGGCGAGAACGTGTACTCGGTCGAGGTCGAGAACGCGGTGGCGCAGCATCCTGCGGTGGCGCAATGCGCGGTGATCGGCATTCCGCACGAAGCGTGGGGCGAGCAGGTCCACGCGGTGGTGGTCACCAAGGCCGGCGCCACCGTGACGTCGGAAGAGTTGATCGCCCACTGCAAGGCGTTGATCGCCGGCTACAAGTGTCCGCGCAGTGTCGAGATCACCGAGACGCCGCTGCCGCTATCCGGTGCCGGCAAGATCCTCAAGCGTGAACTGCGCCAGCCGTATTGGGAGAGCCGCGAACGTCGCGTCAGCTGACGCGGCGGCAGGCTGCCACACTATCCGCGCCGCGCGGGATCGCCTCGATTGAGGCGTTTCCCGCGCGGCGTTTTCTTTGCGCTCTGCATGCTCGGTCACTGGCGCGCGCTACACTGGCGCGA
>NZ_QTKI01000563.1:0-2323 GCF_010820945.1 Rhodopseudomonas sp. BR0C11 | reverse complement strand
GATACGGCTCGGGGTGTGGCTGGCGATCGGTCTTGCGATCTACTTCCTGTACGGCCGTCATCACAGCAAGCCCGCGGGGCGCTAGACTAGGCTCGGCGGACAACGGCCAGGAGGGCATCCGATGAGCACGAGCGCCGAGCATCAACGCACCGCACTGGTCACCGGCGCCAATTCCGGCCTCGGCAAGGCCATCGTCACCGCGCTGGCGACTGATGGCCTGCGTGTCGGGCTGGTGTCACGCGACCGCGCCCGCGGCGAAGTAGCGCTCGCGGATATTCGCGCCGCCACCGGCAATCAAGACTTGCACCTGTTCGTTGCCGATCTGGCCGATCAGGTCTCCGTCCGCGCTCTGGCGCAGGCGGTGCGCGACCGCTTCGACCGGCTGCATCTGCTCATCAACAACGCCGGCACCGCCTTTGCGGAGCGGCGGCTGAGCCCCCAAGGCATCGAATGCGCGCTGGCGACCAATCACCTCGGCCCGTTCCTGCTCACCAACCTGCTGCTCGACCTGATCAAGGCCAGCGCACCGGCGCGGATCGTCAATGTCGGCACCCGCATCGACGCAGAAATCGATTTTGACGACCTCAACTGGGACAAGCGCCCCTACGGCATGATGAAGGGCTACGCGCAGTCCAAGCTCGGCAACCTTCACTTCACCTTCGAACTGGCGCGCCGCCTGCAAGGCAGCGGCGTGACCGTCAATTGCGTATTCCCCGGCGTGTTCAAATCCAACCTCGGCGGCACCGACGGCGCCCAGGGCCTGTTCTGGAAGCTGCTGATCAAGTTCGGCGGTTGGGCGATCCCGACAGCCGAAACCGCCGCCCGGCGCGTGCTGCATCTCTCCAACGCACCGGAGCTTACGGGCGTCAGCGGTCAGTACTTCGCGGATCGCAAGACGATTCCCGCCCCGGCCCAGGCGCTCGACACCGAAGCCAATCGGCGGCTGTGGGAGATCAGTGAGCGACTGACCGGACTGTCACCGCCGCAAACCGGCATCGGCCAGGAGACGCCGTGACGCCTCCTCCCGCGACGTCCGCGGCGCAGCAAGCGCCGAGCGGCACCCCGCAAGAAGTGCTGCTTGTGTTTCTCAAGCTCGGCCTCACCTGTTTCGGCGGGCCGATCGCGCATCTGGGTTACTTCCGCGACGAGTTCGTCGTCCGGCGGCGCTGGCTTGACGAGCAGAGCTACGGCGATCTGGTCGGGCTATGCCAATTCCTGCCCGGCCCCGCCAGCAGTCAGGTCGGATTCGCGATCGGCCTCAAGCGCGCCGGCGCTCTCGGCGCGCTCGCCGCCTGGACGGGATTCACGCTGCCATCGGCGCTTGCGCTGGTGTTGTTCGCTTATGGCGCCGCCGCGCTCGACGGCCCGCTCGGCACCGGCCTGCTGCACGGGCTGAAGCTGACGGCGGTGGCGATCGTCGCCCAGGCGGTGTGGGGGATGTCGCGACAGCTTTGTCCGGATCGCGAGCGCGCGACCATCGCGGTGGCGGCAGCTCTGATCGTACTCCTCAGCACCCTGCCGGTCGCTCAGCTCGGCGCAATCGCGCTTGGCGCGATGGCCGGGATGTTGTGGTGCCGCAGCGACGCGCTGCAGAACTTCGGCGACGTCGGGGCGCGGGTATCACGGCCGGTCGGCGTGGCCGCGCTACTCGGCTTCGTCGTGCTGTTGCTCGGCTTGCCGCTCCTCGCTCAACTGAGCGGATCGTCGATCATTGCGGCGTTCGATGCGTTCTATCGCTCGGGTGCGCTCGTGTTCGGCGGCGGCCATGTGGTGCTGCCACTGCTCCGCGATGCGTTCGTCGGGCCGGGCTGGGTGAGCGACGACGCGTTCCTCGCCGGCTACGGCGCGGCGCAGGCCGTGCCGGGACCGCTGTTCAGCTTCGCCGCTTACTTGGGCGCGATCGCGGCGCCGGTCCGAGGACTGCTCGGCGCGGCGATCGGTCTGGTCGGCATCTTCCTGCCGGGCTTCCTGATCCTGCTCGGCGTGCTGCCGTTCTGGCATGGACTGCGGCGCTATCCGGCCGCGCAGGCGATGATGCGCGGGGTCAATGCCGCCGTAGTCGGCCTGCTCGGCGCCGCACTATATAGCCCGGTCTGGACCAGCACGATGCGCGGCACGGCCGACGTCGCGGTCGCGCTCACCGGCTTTGCGCTACTGACGATCTGGCGCGTGCCGCCGCTCGTTGTCGTCGCCTTCAGCGCGGCGGCGGGAATCGCCGGCGCGCTGTTCGGCTAAGCGCAGGAAGCGGTAAAGCGCTCACCGCCCCTTGCTGCGGCCCTTCTCGGCCGCCTTGGCCAGCGCCGCCGCGAACGCACCGCCGCCG
>NZ_QTKI01000562.1:0-2324 GCF_010820945.1 Rhodopseudomonas sp. BR0C11 | reverse complement strand
ATTTCGGCGTCGCCGACGGCGATCTGTTCGTTCTCGATCAGGAGAGCAAGCAGTTCGTGCCGGCCGTGAAGGTGGTGTGAGGCGGGCGCGACGCCATCGCCGGTCTCGGCTTGGCAATCCGTCGCGTCGTGAGAGCTCTTGGCTCTCTTCACCGCGCTGCGCGCGGGATGGATGCGCGGGTCAGGCCCGCGCATGACGCTGTGTCGGGAAGTAGCCTAGCGGAAGGCGGCTAATGGCCGCCTTTGTCGTCGGCGTGATGACCGAGCCGGTCCGACAGCGCAAGGATCAGCGTCGAGGCGACGAACACCAGATGGATGCCGACCAGCCAGGCGAGCTTGGTCTGGTCGTAGCTGTCGATGTTCATGAACGCTTTGAGCACCTGGATCGCCGAGATCGCCACGATCGAGGCCAGCAGCTTCTGCTTCAGTCCGGCGAAATCGACCTTGGTCATCCACTCCGGCCAGTCCGGGTGATTGCCGGGATCGATCCGCGACACGAAATTCTCGTAGCCGGAGAACACCACAATCAGCACCAGATTGCCGGTCAGCGACACGTCGATCAGGCTGAGCACGCCGAGGATGATATCGGCTTCCTTGGCGATCGTGGCGTGCACGATGAATTCGTACAGCAGCATCACGAATTTGTAGAGCAGCACCGCGAGGCTGATGACGAGGCCGAAATAGAACGGCGCCATCAGCCAGCGGCTGTTGAACAGCACGGTCTCGAAGCCGCGCTCGACCCGGCTGCCGGGCGCGCGGGATTTTGCAGGATGAGGTTGATCGGTCATGGCACGCATCAAGGCTGGTGAAGCAAAGCTAGCCTAGCGTCTAGCCATGACTTCGTCAGTACCGATCATGGCCCTGATACGCCAATGGCCGGGGCGAGCCCCGGCCATTGTTGATTTCGAGCAAGGCGAACCGCGCGGTTCGCGCAGGCTGCTTGATATTACGCGGCCTGCTTCTTGGCGGTGATCAGCTTGCGGTTGATCAGCACTTCGGCGATCTGAATCGCGTTCAGCGCCGCGCCCTTGCGCAGGTTGTCGGAGACGCACCACAGCACCAGGCCGTTGTCTACCGTCGCATCCTCGCGGATGCGGCTGATGTAGGTGGCGTCCTCACCAGCGGCTTCGTACGGCGTGACGTAGCCACCCGGCTCGTGCTTGTCGATCACCAGGCAGCCAGGCGCCTTGCGCAGGATTTCGCGCGCCTCGTCGGCGGTGATCGGGTTCTCGAACTCGATGTTGACCGCTTCGGAATGGCTGACGAACACCGGCACGCGCACGCAGGTCGCGGTCAGTTTGATCTTGGGGTCGAGGATCTTCTTGGTCTCGACCACCATCTTCCACTCTTCCTTGGTAAAGCCGTCTTCCATGAAGACGTCGATCTGCGGGATGAGGTTGAAGGCGATGCGCTTCGGGAATTTCTTATTCACCAGCTCGTCGTTGGTGTAGACGGCCTTGGTCTGCGAGAACAGCTCGTCCATCGCATCCTTGCCGGCGCCCGACACCGACTGATAGGTCGATACCACGACGCGCTTGATCTTGGCGGCATCGTGCAGCGGCTTCAGCGCCACGACGAGCTGCGCGGTCGAGCAGTTCGGATTGGCGATGATGTTCTTCTTGGTGAAGCCGGCGGCGGCCGCGGCGTTCACTTCCGGAACGATCAGCGGCACGTCCGGATCCATCCGCCACGCGCTGGAATTATCGATCACCACCGCGCCCTGCGCACCGATCTTCGGCGACCATTCGGTCGACACGCTGCCGCCCGCCGACATCAGGCAGATGTCGACGTCGCTGAAGTCGTAGTGCTCGAGCGCCTTGCATTTCAGGGTTTTGTCGCCGTAGCTCACCTCGACGCCGACCGAGCGGCGCGATGCCAGCGCCACCACCTCGTCGGCCGGGAACTTGCGTTCGTCCAGAATGGCGAGCATCTCACGCCCGACATTGCCGGTCGCACCCACTACCGCGACTTTGTAACCCATCGTTCACTCTCCGAAGGAATTTGCTCCGCTGGGGCATGCCGCAGCAAGGAGAAGTCAGCGCTTCTATGCGAGAAACGCCTCGGACACAACGTAATACCCGTTCGAGCCCACGCAATGCGAAGCAGCCCAGCCCTCCGCGCCGCAGCCTCCCGGCACCGGATTCATCCGGCGCTGGACAGCTTCGTCGACGAGTGCCGTGACGCGGTATTGCGGGTGATGGCCTATGTGGGCGCGCTGGCGCTGATCGGCCTGATTGTATTCTACACGGCCAATCCGCTGACCGACGCCGCGATCACCGCGGCGACCACCGCAGAGGCCGGACCGGGCTGGAGCGTGGCGACGCG
>NZ_QTKI01000561.1:0-2332 GCF_010820945.1 Rhodopseudomonas sp. BR0C11 | reverse complement strand
GGGGTAAAGGGGACCGGGGCGGGGGAGGGGGAGCCCCAGGCACCGTGCGCGCGTCGCCCTCACCCCACCCCTCTCCCGCAAGCGGGAGAGGGAGCAGGCCGCGTGAGCGGCGAGGTTGTGGACGGACCAGGAGTTCGTCATTCCGGGGCGCGAGCGAAAGCTCGCGAACCCGGAATCTGAAGCCGGCACTGACGTCGAGATTTCGGGTTCGCGCCTTCGGAGCGCCCCCGGAATGACAAGTGGAGAGAGCGTGGCAAACGATGCAGCGTAATCCGACCGCGATGATCGACCATCTCAATCCGCCGACCGGCAAGATGGCGGACAATGTGGTCGGCTTTGCGCGGGCGCTGCGGGCGGCGGGGCTGCCGGTCGGGCCCGGCGCGGTGATCGATGCGCTGGATGCGCTACAGCTGATCGAGATCGGCCATCGCGACGATCTCTACGCCACGCTGGAAGCGATCTTCGTCAAGCGCCGCGAGCATCTGCTGATCTTCGATCAGGCGTTTGCGCTGTTCTTCCGCGCCGCCGAGGACTGGCAGCACATGCTGGACTCGATCCCGCTGCCGGACGCCGCCAAGAAGAAACCGCCGCCGGCCTCGCGCCGGGTGCAGGAGGCGATGTCGCCGGCAGCGACGCGCGATATGCCATCGGCCGAGGAGCAGGAGCTGCGGCTTGCCGTCTCCGACAAGGAGATCCTGCAGAAGAAAGACTTCGCGCAGATGAGCGCCGCCGAGATCGCCGAGGTCACGCGTGCGATCGAGCGGATGCGGCTGCCGCAGGCCGAACTGCGCACCCGGAGAGTGCGGCCGGAGCGCCGCGGCCTCAAGCTCGACCTGCGCCGCACGCTGCGGGCCTCGTTGCGCACCGGCGGCGATATCGTCGACATTCGCAAGCTCGGCCTGATCGACAAGCCGGCGCCGATCGTGGCGCTGCTCGATATCTCCGGCTCGATGAGTGAGTACACAAGGCTGTTTCTGCACTTCCTCCATGCCATCACCGACGATCGCAAGCGGGTGTCGACCTTCCTGTTCGGCACGCGGCTGACCAACGTCACCCGCGCGCTGCGCCAGCGCGATCCGGACGAGGCGCTGGCGAGCTGCACCTCCTCGGTCGAGGACTGGGCCGGGGGCACGCGGATCGCGACCTCGCTGCACAGCTTCAACAAGCTGTGGGCGCGGCGTGTGCTCGGCCAGGGCGCGATCGTGCTGCTGATTTCCGACGGGCTGGAGCGCGAGAGCGACTCCAAGCTGGCGTTCGAGATGGACCGACTGCACCGCTCCTGCCGCCGCCTGATCTGGCTGAATCCGCTGCTGCGCTACGACGGCTTCGAACCGCGCGCCCAGGGTATCAAAATGATGCTACCCCACGTTGACGAATTCCGCCCGGTGCATAATTTGACCTCGATGCACACGCTGATCGCGGCGCTGTCGTCGGCACCGCCGCCGCACCATTTCAGCACGATCCGCTCCGTCGCCTGACCGGCGCCCAGCAGCCAAGCAAGAGGAGACGCCTCCATGCAGCTCGACCGCGACGAAGACATTCTGCGTGCCGCCGAGGACTGGCGTAAAGCCGGCCGCGGCGTGGCGCTCGCCACCGTGGTGGAAACCTGGGGATCGGCGCCGCGCCCGGCGGGCTCCAGCTTGGTGATCAATGACGAGGGGACCTTTCTCGGCTCAGTGTCGGGCGGCTGCGTCGAAGGCGCGGTGGTCACCGAAGCGCTCGACGTGATCGACAGCGGCACGCCGAAGCTGCTGGAATTCGGCGTCGCCGACGAGACCGCCTGGAAGGTCGGGCTGAGCTGCGGCGGCACCATCCGGGTGTTCGTCGAAAAGGTCGATTAGTTCGGCGCGGCGAGGAAGTGGGGCGTAGCCTGTGAAGTTCGAGATCCTGCAGCAACTCAACGCCGAACGCGCGGCGCGGCGGCCGGCGATCGTGGTGACCGACACCGCGACCGGCGCGCAGCGGCTGGTGAAAGCCGCCGACATCGCCGTCGATCCGCTCGCCGCCGAACTCGGCAAACAGCTCCGCATGGGCAAGAGCGCCAGCATCGAGGTCGACGGCAACAAGCTGTTTCTCAACGTCTATGCGCCGACCGCGAAGCTGGTGATCGTCGGTGCCGTGCATATCAGTCAGGCGCTGGCACCGCTGGCGCGCTCGCTCGGTTACGACGTCACCGTGGTCGATCCGCGCACCGCGTTCGCCAGCCCTGAGCGTTTCCCCGACGTGCCGCTGATCGCCGAGTGGCCCGATGTCGCGCTGCCGCCGCTGAACATCGATCACTACACCGCCTTCGTGGCGCTGACGCACGATCCGAAGATCGACGATCCGGCGC
>NZ_QTKI01000560.1:0-2346 GCF_010820945.1 Rhodopseudomonas sp. BR0C11 | reverse complement strand
CGGCGGCGTTCAGCCGGCCAAGGCCAACGAAGGTGGCGAGAACCCGCCGTCGCTGCAGTGGAGCTTCGCAGGCCCGTTCGGCACCTACGATCGCGCCCAGCTGCAGCGTGGCTTCAAGATCTACAAGGAAGTCTGCTCCAACTGCCACTCGCTGAAGCTGTTGCAGTATCGCAACCTCGCCGAGCCGGGTGGTCCGGGCTTCACCGTGGAGCAGGCCAAGGAGATCGCGGCCGCTGCGCAGATCAAGGACGGTCCGAACGATCAGGGTGAGATGTTCGAGCGTCCCGGCCGGCTCGCCGACACCTTCCACTCGCCGTTCCCGAACGAGCAGGCTGCCCGTGCGGCCAACGGTGGTGCGGCTCCGCCGGACATGTCGCTGCTGGCCAAGGCGCGCACCTATCCGCGTGGCTTCCCGCAGTTCATCTTCGACTTCTTCACCCAGTTCCAGGAGCAGGGCCCGAACTACATCGCCGCGCTGCTGCAGGGCTACGAAGACACCCCGCCGGAAGGCTTCAGTCTCCCGGACGGCTCGTTCTACAACAAGTGGTATCCGGGCCATTCGATCAAGATGCCGCCGCCGATCCAGGCCGGCATGGTGAGCTACGACGACGGCACGCCGGAAACGCTCGAGCAGTACGCCAAGGACGTCTCGACGTTCCTGGTGTGGGCTTCCGAGCCGCACATGGAGGCCCGCAAGCGCCTCGGTCTGCAGGTGATGATCTTCTTGGTCATCCTTTCCAGCCTGCTGTACTTCGTGAAGCGCAAGGTGTGGTCGAACGTCCACTAAGCGGCGAAAGAGCCAACACAACGAGACAGGAAAGCCCCTTCGGGGGCTTTTTTGTTGTCTGCATTCCGGCGTTTGCCGATGAGTAGCGATTGCATCCGGCGTCTGCTCCGGACAAAATAATCAAAAGCAATTGCATGTAACCCGCGCGGAGGATCCATGGGCACGCTGATCACTTTCAAACGTCCGGATGGCAAGGAAGCGAGCGGCTATCTCGCCAACGCCGCCAGTGGCAAAGCGCCGGGCGTGGTGGTGATCCAGGAATGGTGGGGGCTGTCCGAGCAGATCAAGGGACTGACCGACCGCCTCGCGCTGGCCGGCTTCGATGCGCTCGCGCCGGACCTCTACAACGGCACGGTGGTTCCGTATCACGACACGGATGCGGCCAATAAAGAGATGAGCTCGCTCGACTTCATGGACGCTACCACCCAGACGGTGCGCGGCGCTGTGAACTATCTGTCGCGCAACGGCGCCAAGGTCGGCCTGACCGGCTTCTGCCTCGGCGGCGCCGTGACGGTGATCGGCGCCTGCAAGATGCCGGAACTGAGCGCTGCCGTGGTGTTCTACGGCATTCCGCCGGAGCAGGCGGCCAAGCCGTCCGAGGTGCGGGTGCCGATGCAAGGCCATTTCGCCAATCGCGACGATTGGTGCACCCCGCAGGTGGTGGATGCGTTCGAGGCCGGACTGAAGGCCGCCGGCAAGCAGGCCGAGTTCTTCCGTTATGAAGCCGACCACGCCTTCGTCAACGAGCAGCGTGCGGCGGTGCACGACCGGGAAGCGGCGGAACTCGCGTGGTCGCGAGCGATGCAGTTCTTTGGAAAGCATCTCTCCTGACCGCGGCCGCCCGGTAAAATTTGAGCTTTCGGCTGAAGACTTGGCAGATCAGTTTGCTGCGATAACGTCGGCATACGCCACGAGGACAGCATGGTTGAAAAAGTCGTAAACCCGGATCTCCGAAACGTCGTCGACCTCGACAGCTACCGCGCCAAGCCGATCGGCCTGCGCGGCGCCGGGGCCGAAGGCCGTCGGTGCAGGCATTGCGGCGCGGCGCTGCTCGATGACGAGTTGGAGGATGATTGCTCGAGTGCCGGCATTGCCCTGCAATCGCCGGCCCGCCGACGACCGACGCGCGTGTTCCGCGCCGACTGATTTGACGACGACCGGCGTGGCCGCCAAGCGCCACGCCGCACGCACTCATTCGATGCGATCGTCTGCAGCGCCCCGTTTCCGATCATCGGAAGCGGGGCGTTAGTCTTTCGGGAGGGAAGAGAGCGGGCTTTGCCGCCGTCTGAAGGTCAGACGTGCTGGCCGCCGTTGATGTGGATCTCGGCGCCGTTCACGTAGGACGAGGTCTCGGTGCACAGCACATAGATGATCTTGGCGACCTCATCCGGGGTGCCGAGCCGGCGCATCGGAATCTGCTCCTCGACGATCTTCTCGGTGCCGGGCGACAGGATCGAGGTGTCGATCTCGCCGGGGGCGATCGAGTTCACCCGCACGCCGACCGGGCCGAAGTCCGCCGCCATTTCCCGGGTCAGCGCCGCGAGCGCCGCCTTCGAGGT
>NZ_QTKI01000559.1:0-2360 GCF_010820945.1 Rhodopseudomonas sp. BR0C11 | reverse complement strand
CCCTGACCTGCTCGGTGCCGAACGCGCCGGTGGTCGACGTCAATGCCCAGACCACCCGCGCCGGCCTGGTCAAGCAGTTCAACGACGTGCTCGACCAGATCAAGACCACGGCTCAGGACGCTTCGTTCAACGGTGTCAACCTGCTGAACGGCGACACCCTGAAGCTGGTGTTCAACGAGACCGGCAAGTCGACGATCTCGATCCAGGGCGTCACCTTCAACCCGACCGGCCTCGGCCTGTCGAACCTGAGCTCTGGCGTCGACTTCATCGACAACAACGCCACCAACGCGGTGCTGAGCAAGCTGAGCACCGCCTCGACCGCCCTGCGGTCGCAGGCCTCCGCGTTCGGTTCGAACCTGTCGATCGTGCAGGCCCGTCAGGACTTCTCGAAGAGCCTGATCAACGTGCTGCAGACCGGTTCGTCGAACCTGACGCTGGCCGACACCAACGAGGAAGCGGCGAACAGCCAGGCGCTGACGACCCGCCAGTCGATCGCGGTGTCCGCGCTGTCGCTGGCCAACCAGTCGCAGCAAGGCGTGCTGCAGCTCCTCCGCTAATCGCCGCGTAGCTGATCGAACGACTGAGGGCGGCGGGGGAGACCCCGCCGCCTTTCTTTCTGCCCCGGCTGCCGCCGTCCCGAGGTTCGTGTTGCGGACAGGGATGCAGTAAGGTGCAGGTGATTCGGGCTCATCTTTTTCAACGGCGCCGTTGCATGACCGATACCGCTCCGAGGGCCGATTCCAGTGCTGCGCCGGTGCCACATGCGCCGGGGCCCGACCGGATCCTCGCTGATATCATCACCGCTCTGCCCGAGCTGGCGCGGCATCACGCGCCGGGCGGGGCCGCCTATACGGCGCTGGCCTCGGCCGCGCGCAGCGCGGTGGTGGCGCTGTTCGCCCGCGGCGGCACTGACGTGCCGTTCGGGCCTTTCGGGCCGATCAGCTTTCCGTATCATCGAATGGGAGCGGTGGACTCGCTCGACCTGTTCGGCCTCGACGAGCTGATCCTGTTTTCGTTCTACTGGCAAAACCGTGGCCGCTATCGGCGCGTCGCCGACATCGGCGGCAATATCGGCTTGCACAGCCTGGTGATGGCGCGCTGCGGCTTTACGGTCGAAACCTACGAGCCGGACCCCGAACACATCGCACTATTCCAGGCCAATATGCGCGCCAACGACGTCACCACCGTTCATGTCAACGAGGCGGCTGTGTCGGCGCACGCAGGTGAGGCGGAATTCCTTCGGCTGCGCGGCAATACCACGGGCAGCCATATCGCCGGCGCCAAGCTCGATCCCTATGGCGAGATCGACCGTTTCAAGGTGCGGCTCGCCGCTTTCGATGACATCGCCGCAAAGGCCGACTTCGCCAAGATCGACGCCGAAGGCCACGAGGCGGTGATCATCACCTCGCTGCCGCGCGAGCGCTGGGCGACTATCGACGTCATGCTCGAGATCGGCAGCGAAGCCAACGCCGCGGCGATCTTCGACTATGCGCGCGGCGCGGGCGTAAAACTGTTCACCCAAAAGACCGGCTGGCGCCGGGCGGAGACGCTGGCCGACCTGCCGACCTCCTACAAGCAAGGCAGCGCGTTCCTCACCGCCAAGGACGCGATCCCGGGGCTGCCACCGTCATGACCTCACGCAATGGCCAGGTAGTATTCCGAGGCGATTGGCGCCGGACGCCGCGGCCGGTCATGATTTACACATTGCTAACGAATCACGCGCAACCGTGATGGCTCGGAATGCCGAGGACGCCGATGACGCAGTCGCGTAACAGCACCGCCCCCATTCCCGACGACGTCCCTGAGGATGTCGCCGCGACGCCGCTGCTGTCGAAACGGCAGATGCTCGGCTATTACGACCACCTCCGGGCTACCCTTGCCGCAGCGCAGGCCTCCGATTGTGAAGGCCGGCCGTTCGCGCAGGAAGTCGCCGCCTCGCTGGTGATTGCCTGGGCCCGCGAAGTCCATGCCGATGGCCGCAAGCTGATGTTCATCGGCAATGGCGGCAGCGCCGCGATCGCCAGCCATATGGCCACCGACTATTCCAAGAACGGCGGCATGCGCGCGCTCTGTCTCAATGACGGTGCGATGCTGACCTGTCTCGGAAACGACTACGGCTACGAGCAGGTCTTCGCAAAGCAGATCGAGCTGTTCGCGCAGGAGGGGGACCTGTTGATCGCGATCTCCTCGTCCGGCCGCTCGCCGAACATTCTCAACGCCGTCGCTGCGGCCCGTGCGCGCGGCTGCCGGGTGATCACCTTGAGTGGGTTTTCGGCCGACAATCCGCTGCGCCGCGAGGGCGACATCAATTTCTATCTGGCCTCCGATCAATATGGTTTTGTCGAGCTCGGCCATCTGAC
>NZ_QTKI01000056.1:0-17704 GCF_010820945.1 Rhodopseudomonas sp. BR0C11 | reverse complement strand
GTCAGCACCGGTGGCGGGGCCGCTTTCACTTCGGCGCTCTCAGCGCCCGCAGCACGTTCGCCCGGCGTCGCCGGCAGCTTCTCGCCCATGCCGACGCCGGCCAGCTCCTTGACCTCGACGCCCTGATGCGCCGCCACCATGATGTCGTGCCAGGTCTGCGCCGGCAGTGAGCCGCCGGTCATCCGGTTGGTCGGGGAGTAGTCGTCGTTGCCGTACCACACCGCGCAAGCGAAGTTGCCGGTGTAGCCGACGAACCAGGCGTCACGATAGGCGTTGGTGGTGCCGGTCTTGCCGGCGGCCGGAATGCCGTCGAGCCGCGCGCGCCGTGCGGTGCCCTCGGTGACGACATGGCTCATCATCCCAGCCATATCGGCGGCGATGTTGGCCGGGATCGCGCGCCGCGGCTGCGGGCCATCGCGGTCCCAGCGCCACACCAGGTCGCCGGCACCGGTGCGGATCTCCAGCACCGCGTGCGGCTTCACCGCCATGCCCTTGTTCGGGAAGGTCACGTAGGCGACCGCGTGCTCGACCACGGTGACCTCGGTCGAACCGATCGGCAGCGAGGGGGTGTCGAGCAGCGGCGCCGTGAGGCCGAACCGGCGCGCCACCTCGACGATCTTGGCGCGGCCCTTCTTGGCCGAGTCCCACTGATTCTTGGGATTGCCGCCGATCGCGATCGACAGCTTCACCGGCACCACGTTGATCGAGCGGGTGATCGCCTGAGTCAGCGTCACCGAGCCGGAATAGGAGTGGCCGTAGTTCTGCGGGCACCAGTTGCCCAGGCAGACCGGGCCATCGACCACGATCGAGGTCGGCTTGAAGCCGTTCAGCAGCGCCGTGGTGTAGACGTAAGGCTTGAACGACGAACCCGGCTGGCGATAGGCGTCGACCGCACGATTGAATTGGCTGGAGCCATAGTCGCGGCCGCCGACCATCGCGCGCACGCCGCCGTCGAGATCCGACACCACGGTGGCGGCCTGGGTCGCGTGATAATCGCGGCCGAACTGCCGGAGCTGGTTCTCGATCGCGCTCTCGGCAGCACGCTGCACGTTCATGTCGATCGCGGTGCGGACCACGAACACGCGCTCGGTGTACGACTTCGGGAAGGTGTCGACGATCTTGCGGACTTCGTCGAACGCCCAATCGAGATAGTAGTTCGGCGAATTCTCGTCGCGGCGGTCGACCACCGAGGCCGGATTACGACGAGCGCCGAACACCTGGCCCTCGGTCATGAAACCGGCGTCGACCAGATTATCGAGCACCTGGTTGGCACGGGCTCGGGCGGCGGGGAGGTTGATGTGCGGGGCGTATTTGGTGGGTGCCTTGAACAGGCCGGCGAGCATCGCCGCCTCGGCGAGGTTCACGTCGCGCACCGACTTGTTGAAGTAGAAGTGGGCCGCGCCGTCGGCGCCGAAGGTGCCGCCGCCCATATAGGCGCGGTCGAGATACAGCTTCAGGATCTCGTTCTTGGTCAGCCGGGTTTCCAGCCAGATCGCCAGGAACGCTTCGTTGATCTTGCGTTCGAGCGTGCGCTCGTTGGACAGGAACAGGTTCTTGGCGAGCTGCTGGCTGATCGACGAACCGCCCTGGCGCACGCCGCCGGCCTGGGCGTTGGTGACCAGCGCGCGCAGCGTACCGGCAACGTCGATGCCGAAATGATCGTAGAACCGGCGGTCCTCGGTGGCGAGGGTGGCCTTGATCAGGTTGTCCGGGAAGTCCTCGAGCGGGATCGCGTCGTTGTGCTTGATGCCGCGGCTGCCGATCGGATTACCGTAGCGATCGAGGAAGGTGACGGCGAGGTCGGACTTCTTCAGCCAGTCCTCGTCCGAGGTCTCGCGGAATGCCGGCTGCGCCAGCGCCAGCAGCGCGACGAGGCCGAGCAGTCCGATCGAGGCGGCCTCCGACAGCGGCTCGATGAACACCCAGCGCTTCCAGCCGCCGACATAGAAGCGGTCCATATAGGTCGAGAACCGCTCCCACAGCTCTCTGATACCGACCGCCGATGAGAACAGCGTCGAGTCGAGCCGGGCGTCGAGGTCCAGAAACCAATTCCGGATCCGCTGCTTCCAATTGTCTGGCAGAATCTTCGGCACCGGGTTCGACCAATCACATCAGCACGCCGCACAGGCGCTGTTCGTCTTGCGCAATGTTGCGGCGATCGCAAGGCGAGGGCGGGCGAGCTTTGGGAATCTGATTCCTTCTACCCGAGCATGCCCGATAAACCAATGGTCGTGCAGGATTTTTCGGTGTAGCCGAAACCACCGCGGGTGTTCCGGACCCAGCCATGCCGGCTAAGCGCTTGCGCCGCCGGGCAAACTCCCCCTAGAACGGCGGCCTCACCACCGCAAAGCAGCATCCAAGGCATGACCGCGCGCCCCAAGAAGCCGTCCGCCCAAGACGGTTTCTTCTGGAAGACCAAGACGTTGGAACAGCTCTCCCCGACCGAATGGGAGAGCCTGTGCGACGGCTGCGCGCGCTGCTGCCTGGAAAAGCTCGAGGACGAAGACACCGGGCGGATCTATTTCACCGAGGTCGGCTGCCGGCTGCTCGATGCGGGCGCCTGCGCCTGCCGGGACTATCCGAACCGGTCGGACCGGGTGCCGGACTGCGTGCGGCTCACCCCGAAAGAGGTTCGCGAACTGACCTGGCTGCCGCCGAGCTGCGCCTACAAGCTCGTCGCCGAGGGGCGCGACCTGTACTGGTGGCACCCGCTGATCTCCGGCGATCCGAATACCGTCCACGAGGCCGGCGTCTCGGTGCGGGGGCGGGTCGAGCGGACCGAGACCGAGGTCCCGGTCGAGGAGCTCGAAGATCACATCGTGTCGTGGCCGGCGCTGCTGCCCAAGCGCGCCAAGCTCAAGCAACGGCCGAGGTAGCCCCCTTATCTTGCTGCCGGCGGCGCCCGCCGTCGCTCTATTGAAGGACTTGCATGACCGCGCTGATCATCATCGCCGTCGCCGGCCTGTGGGCCGGCGTTCAGAACACGCTCGCGGGCGGCGGGTCGTTCGTGACGTTGCCGGCGCTGCTGTTCGCCGGGATGACGCCGCTGTCGGCGAACATCACCTCCACGGTGGCGCTGTTTCCCGGCCAGCTCGCTTCGGGCTACGCCGGCCGCGGCATGGTCCGCGGCGTCGGCGAGGTCAGCTTCCGGGCGCTGGTGTTCACCAGCCTCGCCGGTGGCGCGGCCGGTGCGCTGCTGCTGCTGATCACGCCGCCGACGGTGTTCGCCAAGATGATCCCGTGGCTGGTGCTGTTCGCCACCGCGATGTTCGCGTGGGGCAGCTTCGGCCGCAAACCGAGCGCGCAGGCGCGGCACGTCGGCGCCCCGGTGCTGATCGGCATTCAGTTTCTAATTTCGATCTATGGCGGTTACTTCGGCGGCGGCATCGGCTTTCTGATGATGGCTGCGCTGTCGATCGCCGGCATGACCGCGCGCAACGCCGGCGCCACCAAGAACGCGCTCGCGGCGGCGATGAACGCCTCGGCGGTGGCGATGTTCGCGTTCTCGCCCGAGGTGAAATGGCTGGAGGCGCTGGTACTCGCAGTGTCGTCGACCGTCGGTTACTTGCTCGGCGTCTGGGTGCTGCGCCGGGTCAACGAAACCTGGCTGCGGATCGGCGTCGTCGCCCTCGGCATCGCGCTGACGATCGGGCTGTTCTGGCGCCAGGCGTAGCGGATGAATGCCGGTTCGGCTGATCCCGAACCGACAACTAAACTTCATTTCTGACTCATCGGTGATGCACGGAGCTTGTTCGCGCTTGCGAACGAGCCCGTCGCGCTTGCCGAAACACGTGCCAACTTATTCGTTGCCAAGGCAACTGATCTGTGAGAATTGTTCTGAACAAGAGCGACCCAGTCGCCGGTTCGGGGAGGAGCCATGCTCGGCAGCACAGCGGCCGGCTGTCGCGGAGACGTGTCCGCGATCATGCGCAAGCAGGATGCACGGCGTGTAGCGCCGCGCGGCGGTTCAGGGGGGGGCGCCGGTGACCGCGCCGAGATTGTTGTGCAGCCGGCGCAACAGATCGATCAGCACTTCCTGCTCGTCCGCACTCAGGCACGACATCAGCTTCCGTTCGCGCTCCAGCGCGGCGACGATCACCTTGTCATGGGTGGCGCGACCCTTGCCGGTGAGCGAGATCGAATGCGTACGGGCGTCGTTCGGATCGACGCGGATGGTGATCAGCCCGCGCGACTGCATGTCGGACAGCGTGCGGCTGACCGGTCCCTTGTTGAACCCGATCACCTGACAGATCCGCGCTGCCGAAATGCCCGGCTCGATCGCCAGCAGCGACATGATCCGCCATTCCGTGACGTTGACGCCGAAATTGCCCTGATAGAACGCCGTGGCGCTGTTCGACAGCTTGTTGGCGATGAAGGTGATGAAGGCCGGAACGTAACGCTCCAGATCGAGCGTGAGACCTTCGGGGCTCGGCGCGGCCGCGGCAGATCGCCGGGATTTTGGCGGACGGGATGCACCAGTCATGGGGATGTCGGCTGCGAATGCATGCGCCGACATAAGGACATGCCACGATATTTCACAAGTGGCGATTGAGGAGGACAACATGACCACGGCTCCCTCACCGGTGCCGGTTACCACGCCGTCCCAGCACGGCGCAGGTGTTCCGCATCTGGGTATCGATCCGTTCGCGCTGGACTACTTCGCCGATCCCTATCCGGAGCAGGAGACGCTGCGCGAGGCGGGCCCGGTGGTGTATCTCGACAAGTGGAACGTCTATGGCGTCGCCCGCTACGCCGAAGTTTATGCGGTGCTCAACGATCCGCTTACCTTCTGCTCCAGCCGCGGCGTAGGCCTGAGCGATTTCAAGAAGGAGAAGCCGTGGCGACCGCCGAGTCTGATCCTCGAGGCCGACCCGCCGGCGCATACCCGCACCCGCGCGGTGCTCAGCAAGGTGCTGTCGCCGGCGACGATGAAGCGGCTGCGTGACGGCTTCGCGGCGGCGGCGGACGCCAAGATCGATGAACTGCTGGCCCGCGGCGGCAATATCGATGCGATCGCCGACCTCGCCGAAGCCTATCCGCTGTCGGTGTTTCCCGATGCGATGGGCCTGAAGCAGGAAGGGCGCGAGAATCTGCTGCCCTATGCGGGGCTCGTGTTCAACGCGTTTGGGCCGCCGAACGAACTGCGGCAGAGCGCGATCGAACGCTCGGCGCCGCATCAGGCCTATGTGGCCGAGCAGTGCCAGCGGCCGAACCTTGCACCTGGCGGTTTCGGCGCCTGTATCCACGCCTTCAGCGACACCGGCGAGATCACGCCCGAGGAGGCCCCGCTGTTGGTGCGGTCGCTGCTCTCGGCGGGTCTCGACACGACCGTCAACGGCATTGCGGCGGCGGTGTACTGCCTGGCGCGTTTTCCGGACGAGTTCGCGCGGCTGCGCGCCGATGCGTCGCTGGCCCGCAACGCCTTCGAGGAAGCGGTGCGGTTCGAGAGCCCGGTGCAGACCTTCTTCCGCACCACCACGCGCGAGGTCGAACTCGCCGGAACCACGATCGGGGAGGGCGAGAAGGTGCTGATGTTCCTCGGCTCCGCCAACCGCGATCCGCGGCGCTGGGACGATCCGGACCGCTACGACATCACCCGCAAAACCTCGGGTCATGTCGGCTTCGGTTCGGGCGTGCACATGTGCGTTGGTCAGCTCGTTGCCCGGCTGGAGGGCGAGGTGGTGCTCGCCGCGCTGGCTCGGAAGGTGGCGGCGATCGAGATCGCCGGGCCTTTGAAGCGCCGCTTCAACAACACGCTGCGCGGGCTGGAAAGCCTGCCGATCCAACTGACGCCTGCCTGAGGTCCCATGATGCCAAGTATCACGTTCATTCTTCCCGATGGCGAACGCCGTACCACCGAGGCCGCGGTCGGCGACACCGCGATGTATGCCGCACTGAGCCTGGGGCTCGACGGCATCGTTGCCGAATGCGGCGGCAACGCCGTGTGCGCGACCTGCCACGTCTATGTCGACGAGGGGCTGAGCAAGCTGCCGCCGGTCGACGGCAACGAGGACGATCTGCTCGACGGCACGGCCGCCGAGCGGCTGCCGAACAGCCGGCTGTCGTGCCAGATCAAGCTGTCGTCCGATCTCGACGGCCTGATCTTGCGGATTCCGGATCGTCAGGTCTGAGCAGCGCTACCGTAGGGGGCAACGATCCGCTGCGGCCCACTCAACAAACAATCAAAACACCGAGGGAGAAACCAAATGACACCAACCAAGGGCCTGCTCGGCCTTGCGGCCGCGTGCCTGTTGTGCGGCACTGCCAACGCCGAGATTTCCGGCAATGTCGTGCGCGTCGGCGTCCTCAACGACATTTCCGGCATTTTCCAAGATACCAACGGCATGGGCTCGGTCGAAGCGGCGCGGATGGCGGCCGAAGACTTCGCCGGCGGCGGCAAGAACCTCAAGGTCGAGATCGTCTATGCCGATCACCAGAACAAGGCCGACGTCGGCAACGCCATCGCCCGCCGCTGGCTCGACAACGAGGGCGTCGACGCGATCGTCGACGTGCCGAATTCGGCGGTTGGGCTGTCGATCAACACGCTGCTGCGCGGCACCAAGATGACGTTCCTGGCGTCGTCGACGGCGAGCTCCGATCTCACCGGCAAGGCCTGCTCGCCCAACACCATCCAGTGGGTCAACGACACCTGGGCGACCGGCAACACCACCGCCGCGGCGATGATGCAGCGGGGCGGCAAGGACTGGTACTTCATCACGGTGGACTATGCGCTCGGCAAGGGCATTGAAGCCGAAGCCGCCAAGTACATCGAGGCACATGGCGGCAAGGTGCTCGGCTCCGCCAAGCATCCGCTCGGCACGTCGGACTTCGCCTCGTTCCTGCTGCAGGCGCAATCTTCGAAGGCGGGCGTGATCGGCCTCGCCAATGCCGGCGGCGACACCATCAACAGCGTCAAGCAGGCGGCCGAATTCGGCATTCAGCAGAGCGGGCAGAAGCTGGTCGCGTTCCTCTTGTTCATCAACGATATCCACGGCATGGGCCTGAAGGTGGCGCAGGGCCTGCAGCTGATGGAAGCGTTCTACTGGGACATGAACGACGACACGCGCGCCTTCGCCAAGCGGTTCGCGCAGCGGCCCGGCATGAACGGCAAGATGCCGAGCGGCAACCAGGCCGGCGTCTACGCCTCGACGCTGGCCTATCTCAACGCCGTCGCGGCTACCGGAAGCGATGACGCCAAGGACGTCGTGCCGCAGATGAAAAAGTTCAGCGGCAAGGACAAGCTGTTCGGAGACGTCACCATCCGGCAGGACGGACGCGTCGTGCACCCGATGTATCTGTTCGAGGTGAAGAAGCCGGAGGAGTCGAAATATCCTTACGACTACTATCGCCTGGTTTCGACCATCGCCGCCGACAAGGCGTTCCGCCCGATCGCGGAAGGCGGGTGTGAGCTGGTGAAGTAGTTAGAAGCCGTTGTCTCTCTACGCCGTCATGGCCGGGTTCGTCCCGGCCATCCACGTCTCGCCACGACGCTATGCCGAAGTTCGTGGATGCCCGGCACAAGGCCGGGCATGACGCGGGAAATTTGAGTCGAGCCTAACCCAACCCTAAGCCGTCATCCCCGCGAAAGCGGGGATCCAGTATTCCAGAGCGATTGTCTTGCTCGCCGAGCTAGAGCGGTTCATCGTCTGATTGAACGATCCGACCTTTCCGAAGGCACTGAGTCCTCATCCTGAGGAGCCAGGCGAAGCCGGGCGTCTCGAAGGATGGGGCAACGCATTCCCTGCGTCACATGGTTCGAGACGGCGCTACGCGCCTCCTCACCATGAGGTTGTGCATGTGGCAGGCGGCGTGGATCAGCACTGATTTTATGAAAAACAGAACTGCTCTAAACAGGCGGCGCTCTGCGATACTGGGTCGCCCGGACGAGCCGGGCGATGACGCTTGGGGCCGGGATGAGTTGAGGCTCTAACGAGGCTCGGCCCGTTTCGGGCCGATCTGCCAATACACGACTGCCACCGCAACGGGCAGTGCGAGCGCGATCCAGGAGATCCAGTCCCACAGCCCGTCGCCGAGCAACGCTGTCGTCAGCCCGAGGGCGGTGATGACGCCGATCGCGAGCGGCGCGGCGAAGATTTGGGCGGTGGTGTGCGAGGCTCTGCGGGGCTTGCTCATGCCGGCCTCGCATCGGTCGATTGGACTTCCGCCGGCTGCGCCGCGGTGCGGCTGCGGACGCTGCCGCCGAAGCGCTGCTTAGCGACCCAGAGATAAAGTCCGGTGATCAGCACGACGATGCAGACGAGGTCGAGCAGACCCCAGACGATCTTCAGTGGTAGGCCACCATAGTCGCCGAAATGCAGCGGCCGCGACATCTGCAGCAGCGTCAAATACCAAGGCATCTGCGGCACCAGCACGGGCACGGTTTGATCGACATCGACCAGCGTCGGGGTGGCGATCAGCGCCGTCAGCGCGGAGTTGCCCTTCATCCAGACCACGAGATGGCGGGGGCTCCCAAAATTCTCCGCGGTCGGCATCGTGATCGAGGACAGACGTCCCTCCGGCATGGCGGCGCGGACCCGCGCGATCGCCTGATCCAGCGAGGATGGTTGGGCGACCGGCGCACCGCGATACGGTGCCAACAGAGGCGGCAGTACCTGGCCGCGCCAGTAGTCGTACATCGGCATCGCCAGCGTGTTGATCACGCCGGTGCCGCCGACGACGAACAGCCAGACCGTGGTGACGATGCCGAACAGGTTATGCAGGTCGAGCCATTTCAGCCGCCGCGAGCGCTGACGGACGGTACCGAATTCGAGCCGGCGCATGAACGGCGCATAGACCACGACGCCGGAGACGATCGACACCACCAGCAGCAGGCCCATCGCGCCAAGGAACAGTTCGCCGGGCAGGTCCAGCAGCATGTTCTTGTGCAGCAGCAGGATGATGTCCATCACGCCGCGCTGCGGCCGCTCTTCTCCGAGCACCGCCTTGGTGCGGCCGTCCATCACCAGGCGATAGAACTGGCCGCGCACCGGTTTCGGCGTCGGCGACATCGTGACCACGACCGTATCCGGCTGCTCGTCGCGCCAAGTGACGAACAGCACGTGATCGCCTGGGCGGGCCTGTTGTGCGGCGTGGAAGACGTCGTCGACCGGCGCCGCCGGCGTGCCGCCCGGGAGCTGCGGCGCCACGAACTGCTGCTCGGTCAGTTCCTCTATCTCCTCATGGAAGATCAGCGGCAGGCCGGTGAGGCACAGCATCAGCATGAACAGCATGCTGATCAGCGAGGTCCAGGTGTGGACCTTGCTCCAGATCCTGAGTGCGCGTGTCCCGGTCACCAGCGATAGCTCGCGGTTGCGGTGATGACCCGCGGGGTGATGTACTGACAGCCGCCGGTCACTGTGCACTGCGCGTGGTCGTTATTGGCGATGTTCTTGACGTTGAGCGCCAGATTGATGCCCTTCGGCTGGCGATAATGCAGCCCGGCGTCGAACACCGTATAGGCGTCGTTAGTCAGCGTGTTGAGGATGTCCATGTAGGATTCACCAACGTAGCGGACGCCGGCTCCGAAGCCCCAGCCAGCGAGCGGTCCGCTCTGCAGCGTGTAATCGACGAAGCCCGACGCCATGTTGCGCGGGATCTGCACCGGCACCTTGCCGATATCGCCGTTGTTGCTCTGGGTGTTCTTGACGTTCTGCAGCGTGTAAGTCGCCAGGACATTCAGCCCCGGCATCGGTTTGGCGAGCAATTCGAGCTCGAGGCCGCGCGAGTTCACCTGGCCGGTTTGGATGCTGTAGTTGAGATGCAGTGGGTCGGCCGTCAGCACGTTGTCCTGGGTCAGGTCGAAGACGGCCGCCGTGAACAAGATATCTCGGTTCGGCTGGAACTTGATGCCGCCTTCGTACTGCTTGCCCTTGGTTGGCTTGAAGGCATTCGAGCTGAAATCGATGCCGGCCGTGGGCAGGAACGATTCAGAATAGCTGACATAGGGGGCAACGCCGCTGTCGAAGACGTAGGTCAGGCCGGCGCGCTTGGTGAAGGCGGTGTCGTCGTTCGGCTGCGGCACGCCGTTCAGGCGGTTGAGGGTGGTCTGCTGGGCGGCATCGTAGCGGCCGCCGAGCGTCAGGATCCAGTTCTGCAGCTTGATCTGGTCTTGCAGATAGATGCCGGCTTGGTTCAGGTTCTGCTTGTAGCTCTGCAGCAGCGTCGTCGGGATCACGATCTGCTGGCCGTAAACCGGGTTGATCCGGCTGAGCGATGGCGCGGTGCCGCCGAACTGATCGCCGCCGAGTTGGAACGCCTGATAATCGGTGCCGATCAGCACGGTGTGCTGCAGCGGACCGGTCCAGGTCTTGGCGATGACGTGGTTGTCGATGTTGAAGCTGTCGGTGGTCTCCAGCACCTTGCGTGAGACCCGCGGAAATACGGTCTGGGTGTCGAGCGGCGTGCCGGCAAAGGTGATGTAGCGGTACTCCAGGTCGACATGGCCGTAACGGGCACGCGAGCGCACGATCAGATCGTCGCTGAAGCGGTGCTCGAACTGATAGCCGATCCGATATTGGGTCTGGTCGAAGGTGTTGTACGACGGATCGCCAAGAAACAGCGGCAGCGCCTTGACGTCGACAATCTTGCCGCCTCGCACGACACCGACCGAGACCGGAAACGCGTTGCCGAACACATCGTGCTGGAAGTCGCTGAGGATCGTCAGCGAGGTGTCGTTGGTGGGACGCCAGGTCACGGCCGGTGCGATATAGGCCCGGTCGTCCTTCACCTTGTCGGAGAATTTGGCGGTCTGCGCGTCGGAATCCCGCAGCACGCCGGTGAGGCGATAGAGCAGGGTCTTATCCTTGTCGATCGGGCCGCCGACATCGAATGCGCCCTGCACCCGGTCGGCGGTGCCGACGAGGCCGACCACTTCGCCGAACGCCTGATCGGTCGGGCGCTTGCTGATCAGATCGATCAGGCCGCCGGGCGGGCTCTGGCCGTACATCACCGAGCTTGGTCCCTTGACGACGTCGACGCGCTGGACGCCGTAGGGCTCATTGCGGAACACCGAGAAATAGGCCGAGCCGTTGGCGGTGTCGCGCAATCCATCGCGGAAATTGGAGAAACCGTTGGTCTCGAAGCCGCGGATGCGGGCCTGATCGTAGCGCGGATCGGCGCCGCCGGTCTGCACCGCGACCCCGGCGGTGTATTGCAGCGCCTGCGCGACGGTGTCGACGCCGCGCGCATCGAGATTGTCTCGACTGATGACCGAGATCGACTGCGGCGTTTCGATCAGCTTGGTGTCGGTCTTGGTGCCGCTGGCACTGACGCTGGGGACGAAGCCCGGCACGGGGTCTGTGCCGCGTTCGAACACTGCGCGCTGCGTGGGCTGCACCGGTTGTGGTGCTTGCGCGGCGCGCTGGGCCGAGCGGCGCGACGGGCCCGCGGCGGCGCGATTCCGGTCGCGCGCAGGCTGTGCCTGGCGCCGGCTCGCCTCCGGGGCGGCGACTTCGACGGCGGGCAGCTGGGTCGCCTGCGGTTTGGCATCCTGCGCGGCGGCTTGCGCCGAGGGCCACACCACCGGTGAGATCAGCGCGCTCGTCAGCAACAGCGCGTTGACCACAGAACTGCGACCGGCATTCACGCCGGCAAAACCCAATTTCATCGCTTGCCCCCAAATCGAGGTGGCGAAGTAATCGGATACGGCAACGTGTATCAACGCTGCTGCGAAGCTTTTGCGCGAAGCCAGTTTGGAATCTATCAAACGGTATCAGGCGCTCGCGTGCGAACGATCCTGATGGGCGAGTATCGCATTGATTCAGTTGAACTGTGCGCGGCGTGACAGAGATGCACGTTACCGCACCATTACTTTTGAATCGCTCAAATCACACGAGGTGATTGGGGATGACTCGGCGATCGGGCCGCGCGTGACAGGTCGCCGCGATGACTTGCCGGACATTTGACGGCGCAAACCCGGTTTTGCCGGGTCGCGGAATCCGGATAGTCTGTGGCCCGACCCGAGCGTAGGCGGATCTGGCATGGGGCGGATTGCGACCGGAATTGCGCTGATGCTGGTGGCGGCGGTTTGGCAATCGCCGGCGCTGGCCGACAAGCGGGTCGCCTTGGTGATCGGCAATTCCGGCTACCAGAACGTGTCGCGGCTCGACAATCCGAAGAACGATGCGGCGCTGATGGCCGAAACGCTGGGGGCGATCGGCTTCACGCTGGTCGGCGGCCGCGCCCAGCTCGATCTCGACAAGCAGGCGCTCGACGGCGCCGTGCAGGCGTTCGGCCGCCAGAGCGAAGGCGCCGACGTTGCGCTGTTCTTTTATGCCGGCCACGGGGTGCAGGTCAGCGGCGCCAATTATCTGGTGCCGGTCAACGCCAATCCGGTGCGCGAGGCCGACGTCGACTTCCAGATGGTCGATCTCAACGTCGTGCTGCGGCAGATGCAGGGGGGGGGGACGCGGCTGAAGATCGTGATCCTCGATGCCTGCCGCAACAACCCGTTCGGCACGCGCGGACTGCGGGCCGCGGAGGGCGGTCTGGCGCAGATGCGCGCGCCGGATGGGACGCTGATCTCCTACGCGACCCAGCCGGGCAGCGTCGCCCTGGACGGTGCCGACGGCCACAGTCCCTATACCAGGGCGCTGTCGAGCACGGTGCGGCGAGCCGGGCTCGACATTTTCCAGACGTTTAATCAGGTGGGTTTGGCGGTGATGCGGGCGACCGCGGGGGCCCAGCAGCCGTGGGTGTCGTCGTCGCCGATCGACGGCACGTTCTACTTCGTCGCGCCGCAGCCAGTGGCGCCGGCCGCGAGCCAGGAGGCGCGGCGGAGCGGGCCGCGCTCGGATCGCGATCGTATGCCGCTCACCGCGGCCGGCGAGCTGCGCGAACTACGTGAGCGGCTGTATGAGCTGAATTTCGACCCCGACCAGCCCGATCCGAACAACGGGCTGCGCCGCGCAATTGGCCAGTATCAGCAGAAGGCGGCGCTGCCGCAGACCGGGGAGGCGACCGAGGGGCTGCTCGACCGGTTGCGCGAGACGGTCGATCTGCAGCCGTGGGGGTCGATCGTGTACGACCCGGATAAAGAGAAGTGGGGGATCTCCTGGAATCATCGCAGCCGCAAGGCGGCGGTGACCGACGCGCGCGGCAATTGCGGCACCGCCAAGTGCGCGGTCGAACTCAGCTTCTACGGATCGCGCTGCGGCGCGTTCGCGGTGTCTCGCGACTCCTGGGCGTTGCTCGACCGCGAGAGCCTTCAACTTGCCAAGGATGCCGCGCTGAACTCGTGCGCGAAATCCGGCAAAGGATGTCGCATCGTCGGCTCAGTGTGCGCCGATGGCACCGGCCGCTGACGCTGCAGGACGTTATTGCTTGGATGCCGTCCAGGTCCCGGCGCATCCGTCGGAGCGCCGGAAGGTGCCGGAGCCGTGACGGCCGGAGAACCTGCCTGACGACGTCCAGCTCACCCCGCCGGCCGCGCCAGCGCCGCTGGTCTGGCCGCTCGCAGAAACCCGGCCCGACGTATATTGCCCGACGAGCCGGCCGCTGCTGATCAGCACCGCTTCGGATGCTGCCCCGCACGGCCGGCCGACGCTGGCGACCAGCCAGGCTCCGTCGAAATTATCGCCGCTGCTGCCAGTGCTGCGTCTTGCGCTGCGCCGTTCGCGCGGCTCGGACCGGCTGGCGCGTGCCGGGCGGGACGGCTCGGCTTCGCGCACCGCTTTGCGGGAGCCGGTCACCGCCTTGTCGGTGTTGCCGATGCTGCCACCGGCGCTGCTAGATTTCGCCGCGGCGAGCTGCGGCAGCGCAGCGGCGGGCAGCGTGACCGCGAGCAGCGCAACACGGACGATTGATCTGCTGATCTTGATGGTCATGCGAGGCTTTTTCCGAAGCGCAGCGTCAGTGATGAGCGGTCGGCAGTTGGCATCGATCAACGCACCCACACGCCGACGAAGCGATGCGTGCTAGCTCATCGAGCCCGACGTGCATCAGCTTTGCCGGTGCCGCGGTAGCCGTCAAGAGCACGTTGCGCACCTGCTGTCCCTTCACCGGATATGCTCACTGATATCGGCGGCGACCCGGTGTCAGCGTCTGGTAATTGTGTGACGTAAATGACGTTACTCATTGTGCGCCGCTCCATCGGTCGCGTCGCGATGGAGCGCGAAGCGTGATTACTTTACAGCAAGAGTGAGCGGTGCTAGCCTTCAACTGTAAGTCGTATTTTCCTGCTTGATGAATAGTTATGTCACGCGCGCGAACGTGAAAGCGCCGCGTGATGACGTGAGCTGATTGAGGTCGTCCAGCCGATTTGAGAGGGCCGTGGGCATGACCGATTCACCTGTAGGACGTGTGCCGACCGAAACCGTGCCACCCAAGCTTGAGGATGGCATCGCGCTGTGTCTGTCCGGCGGTGGCTACCGCGCGATGGTATTTCACGTCGGGGTGTTGTGGCGGCTGCACGAGACCGGCATTCTCAAATCCATCAGCCGGGTTTCGAGCGTGTCAGGCGGCTCGATCACGGCGGGTGTGCTGGCGCTGAAATGGTCGCAGCTGAGCTTTGCACCAGGCAGCACCACGACCGAATTCGTGCGCGAGGTGGTGGCGCCGCTGCGCGCCTTTGCCAGCGAGACCATCGACGCCGGATCGATCCTGTGGGGCATCGCGCTGCCCGGCGTCTCGATCGGCGATGAGATCGCCAAGGCGTATGACAGCGGGCTGTTTCACGGCGCCACGCTGCAGGATCTGCCGGATGCACCGCGCTTCGTCATCAACGCCACCAATGTCCAGTCGGGCGTGCTGTGGCGGTTTGCCAAGCCGTTCATGCGCGATTACCGCGTCGGCGAGGTGAAGAATCCGACGGTCACGCTGGCTCAGGCCGTCACCGCATCGTCGGCATTCCCGCCGGTGCTGTCGCCGTTCCAGCTGCGGCTCGATCCGACCAAATTCACGCCGAATTCCGGCGACGATCTGCAGCGCGAGCCGTTCACCAGCCGGGTGTTTCTCACCGACGGCGGCGTGTACGACAATCTCGGGCTGGAGACGGCGTGGAAGCGCTACACCACGATCCTGGTGAGCGATGCCGGCGGTCACATCGCCGCCGAGGAGGAGCCGGCGACGGATTGGGCGCAGCACTCGTATCGGGTGCTTAATCTCGTCGACAACCAAGTCCGCGCGCTGCGCAAGCGGCAGCTGATCGACTCCTTCAAGGCGCATGTGCGCGGCGGCGCCTATTGGGGCATCCGCACCGACATCGGCGACTACCAACTGCCGGACGCGCTGCCGTGCCCGCACATCCGCACCATGCAGCTCGCCGAGATCGCCACCCGCCTGAAGCGGCTCGATGACGTCACCCAGGATCGCCTGATCAACTGGGGCTACGCGGTGTGCGACGCGGCGCTGCGCAAGCATGTCGACGACAAGCTGCCGGCGCCGAAGCAATTTCCGTATCCCCAATCGGGCGTGTGAATCCCGGAGGGTCACGCCGGCCCGGTTGGATGCAGACGCACGAGAAGGTCGCCAGCGGGAGGACAAGCAATGGCGGGGGACATTGGGGCGTCATGGCCGACGGGCGACGACGACCGTCCGATGCAGTTCTCGCTGCCGGGCGAGATCGTCGAGACGATCCTGCTCGGCCCCGCCGACGATCGCCGGGTGCTGCAGGACTCTCCGCTGCTTGGCGATGTCTGGACCGCTTATGCGCTCGATCCCGGCGCGCGCCAGGACGTGCTGATCACGCCGCACTACAAGGCGACCGCCGCCGACGTCGCCAGCATGATCCGGATCGGGCGTTCGATCTGGAATGGCAAGAACGGCGAGAAGATCAGCCCTTCGACGTTACGGCCGTTTGAATCCGCCAAGATCGCCTATTTGCAGGGGCTGGTCGCCGCGCAGCTGTTTTTCGGCGAGGTGCTGTGCATTTTGGTGCCGCTGACGCAATGGTGGCGGCAGCCGCAGGTCGCCGGCCGGATCGAGAATGTCGCCGACCGCAGAGCTGCGCTGGTCAAGCTGCTGCAGACGCCGCCCGGCGCCACCCGCAAGGCGCGGATCAGCATCGATCCGGAGAACTACTCGTCGCTGGAGCGTTACATCGTGCTCGCGGGATTGATCTTCTGGATCGGCAAGCGCGCCCGCCGCGCCGAGGATCTTCCGCTGCCGGGCAAGGATGGCGAGCCACGCCAGCCGTTGCCGCCGCTGCCTGAGCTGACGGCGGATCAAGCTTTCGCACTCTACGCGCCGTATGCCGAGGAGATCGTCGAGCAGGTGTTCGAGGTCTATCCGAAGGTGCAGGAGCATCTGGAGGAATTGCTCCGCAGCAGTGCCGACGCGGGCGATCTCGATGACGAGGCGCTTGCCGAGGGCTTCATCTTCCAGGTCTCGCTCAACCGGCGAGCCGACACGGCGCTCGACCGCTCGGTGCCGGCGGTGAAGGCGGATGCGGCCCAGTCGCTGTTCCGCGTGATGTGCGACCGGATCGTCTGGGGCGTGATCGACTCCGGCATCGACGGCAGTCACCCGGCGCTGCAGATGATCGACGCGCAGGCGACGACCGATCCCGAGCATCCCGTGTTCGTCAGCCGGGTCAAGAAGACCTTCGATTTTACGCGCATCCGCGAGATCGTCACCAGCGAGGTCGACGATGTCGAGCCCGCCGTGCTGGCCGAACTGGCAGCCGGAGCGGGGTTGGACATCGGCTCAGCGAAGGCATGCCTCGAACGGATTTCCGCGGACGCCGAAAACCGGCGGCCGATCAATTGGGCCGACGTTGAAAAGCTGATCACGCTGAAGACCCCAAAGACGCCGGCCAATCCGCACGGCACCCACGTTGCCGGCATCATCGGCGCCGATGGCGATTTCGCCGGCTCGGTTTACAGCGGCATGTGTCCGGACATCCGGCTGTACGATTTCCGGGTGATCGGCAAGACCGCCGCCGACACCGAATTTGCCGTGATCGCAGCGCTGCAATACATCCGCTACATCAACGAGCGGCACAATTACATCACCGTCCACGGCGTCAATCTCAGTCTGTCGATCCCGCACAATGTGCGCAACTACGCCTGCGGGCGAACGCCGGTGTGCAACGAATGCGAACGGCTGGTGGAGAGCGGCGTCGTCGTGGTGGCCGCCGCCGGCAACCGCGGTTACCAGAAATTCCAGACAGTCGATGGCCCATTCGAGAACTACGCCGCATTCAGCATCACCGATCCGGGTAACGGCGAGGGCGTCATCACCGTCGGCTCGACTCACGGCAACTGGCCGCAGACCTACGGCATCAGCTTCTTCTCCAGCCGTGGGCCGACCGGCGATGGCCGGCTGAAGCCGGATTTGGTCGCCCCCGGCGAGCGGGTGCACTCCACCGTGCTGGATCACGGATGGGCGCCGGAATCCGGCACCAGCATGGCGGCGCCGCATGTCAGCGGGGCGGCCGCGATGCTGCTGGCGCGCTACGAAGAGCTGATCGGCCAGCCGCGGCGGGTCAAGCAGATCCTCTGCGCCAGCGCTACCGATCTCGGCCGCGAGCGCAGTTTTCAGGGCCACGGCATGCTGGATGTGCTGCGCGCCTTCCAGTCGATCTGACGCTGCACAAACAGTGGAGCAAGACGATGTATTTCAGTCTCGACGTGCTGAGGGCAAGGCAGGGCGATTGCCTGATGCTGCATTATGGCACAGCGGAGAAGCCCCGCCTGATGCTGATCGACGGCGGCCCCGCCCCGGTCTATGCCAAGGAACGGGAGCCCCGGCTGCCGCAACCGCGCCC
>NZ_QTKI01000558.1:0-2375 GCF_010820945.1 Rhodopseudomonas sp. BR0C11 | reverse complement strand
GCTTGTAGCCGGGATCGGAGATCAGCGGCGTACCGGCATCGGAGACCAGCGCGACCGACTGGCCCTGCGCCAGCATCTCCAAAAGCTTCGGCCGCGCCTGCGCGGCATTGTGCTCGTGGTACGGCTTCAGCCGCGCCGAGATGCCATATCGTTCGAGCAAGCGGTGCGTAATTCGTGTATCTTCGCACGCGATCAGATCGGCGCCGGCGAGCGTTTCCAGCGCACGCAGCGTGATGTCGCCGAGGTGGCCGATCGGGGTGGCGACCAGATGCAGTCCCGGTGCGATGCGCGGGGCGACCAGACGTTGACCGGCGACCAGAAACGTTCGCGTCTCCGGTTCCGCCGCTGCGGGCGGCGGTGCTGAAATTTCTGGTTTGACGCGCATCGCCACTAACTTGATCGGCCTGGACGGCAGGATGGCAGAGGAAAGGTTGAAAACGACGGCACGGTGATTTGTCCGGCGCTCGTAATGAGCATAAACCTTTTGGCCCGGTTAATCATTGGCCGACATTGTGATGAAATCTTCCGTCAAAGGCCGAAAGGCCGATCGTACGGAGGACGACACGGGATCCGGCAGCCCCGCCGGACCGCTGCAAGAGATGGCATGGCAAGCTTGCACGATCCACACACGAAACCGTTGCGAACCACCCGCCGCACTGCGCTGGGCCTGCTCCTCGGAGCGCCGCTGCTGAGCGCCTGCTCGGGCGTCCAGCAAAGCCTGAGCGATCAGTTCGGCCAGCAACAGCCCGCCACTGGGCCGGCGCAGCAGCCGGCTGCGGTCGGCAACGGCCGGGTCAAGGTCGGGCTGGTGCTGCCGTTGTCGGCGCCGGGCAACGCCGGGCTCGCCGCACAGTCGATGAAGAACGCCGCCGAAATGGCGCTCGCCGAATTCCGCAATCCGGACGTTCAGCTCCTGATCAAGGACGACGCCGGCAATCCGACCGGCGCACAGACCGCGACCCAGCAGGCGCTGGACGAAGGCGCCGAAATCATTCTCGGGCCGCTGTTCGCCCAATCGGTGCCGGCTGCGGCGCAGGCGGCCCGCGCCCGCGGCGTGTCGGTGATTGCGTTCTCGACCGACTCCAGCGTCGCCGGTCGCGGTGTCTTCCTGCTGAGCTTCCTGCCTGAGTCGGACGTCAACCGCATCATCGGCTATGCCGGCAGCATCGGGAAGAGGTCCTATGCGGCGCTGCTGCCCGAGAACGCCTATGGCGCGGTGGTCGAAGCTGCGTTCAAGCAGATCACCAGCCAAAAGGGCGGCCGCATCGTCGCATTCGAAAAGTACGGCGCCGATCGTGCCGGTCCGGCGCGAACCATCGCGGCCTCTCTTGCCAGTGCCGATGCGCTGTTGCTCGCCGATGATGGCGACGCGCTGGCCGCGGTGGCCGATGCGCTCGGGGCTGCCGGCACGGATCTGAAGCGGGTGCAGCTGCTCGGCACCGGGCTGTGGGACAATCCGCGGGTGTTCGCTACGCAGAGCCTGCAAGGCGGCCTGTTTGCGGCTCCCGATCCGTCCGGCTTCCGCGCGTTTTCGGGCCGCTATCGCGCCCGCTACGGCCAGGACCCGGTCCGCACCGCGACGCTCGCTTATGACGGCGTCGCGCTGGTGGCGGCGCTCGCCCGCACCCAGGGCCCGCAGCGGTTCTCCGCCGAAACGCTGACCAATCCGTCCGGCTTCGCCGGCATCGACGGGCTGTTCAGGTTTAGGGCCGATGGCACTAACGAGCGCGGCCTTGCGGTGATGAAGGTCGCCAGCGGCGGTGCTCAGGCGGTTGCCGGTTCGCCGAAGAGCTTCGGCGCCTGACAACCAGCGTCAGCGCCTCAGGGCTTCTGCTCCACCCAGCCCAGCAGGGCGTCGAGCGCGGGGCAAAGTGACTGCCCCCAATCGGTGAGGTGATATTCCACTCTCGGCGGCACTTCCGGATACACCGTTCTGGCCACGATGCCGTCGGCCTCCAGTTGCCGGAGTTGCTGGGCCAGCATCTTCTGCGAGACGTCGGGGATCGAGCGCTCCAGTTCAGAGAACCGCAGGACGCGGCCGCCGAACAGATGAAACAGGATCAGGATTTTCCAGCGCCCCTCGAGCAGCCGGAAGCCGGCCGCGATTCCCTGCGCGGCGGTCAGCGGCGTGTGGGCTGGGTTACTTCGAGGTAAGTCACCGACCTTTTCGTGCGTTCTTGCCATGGCCGCAGCCTATTGCCAGCTCTGTCACGTCGCAATCCTGCGGCGCTTTCGAGAGTTGAGCGAGGTCCCCATGACGGTTTCCCTTCCCGCACCAATAGAAGCCTATTTCGTCGCCTCCAATGCACGGGCGGTGCAGGATGTTGCAGCGGCCTTCGCCGCCGATGCCCAGGTCCGCGACGCGGGCAAGATCC
>NZ_QTKI01000557.1:0-2385 GCF_010820945.1 Rhodopseudomonas sp. BR0C11 | reverse complement strand
AGCAGGCGTTCGACGCGACGCGGCGGTTCGGCGGGCTGTGCGTGTTCGCCTCGCATCCGCGGAGCGGCGAGAAGATCGCGCTCGATCCGTTCGAACTGATCTGCGGCAAGCGGATCCTCGGCACCTGGGGTGGTGACAGCAAGCCGGAGCGCGACATCGAATTACTGGCGGGGCTGTACCGCGACGGCAAGCTGCCGCTCGATGCGATGTTCACCCGCCGCTATGCGCTCGACGAGATCAACGAGGCGCTCGACGATCTGGAGCATCGCCGCAGCGTGCGCCCGCTGATCGAAATCGATCCGTCGCTGAGGTGACGCTGATGCTGCATCCCGAGACCAGCACCGAGCTCGCGGAGATCCGAAAAAAAGCGGGTCGTCGGCGCAGCATCGTGTTCGTTGCCGGCAATTTCAACATCGTTCATCCCGGCCATCTGCGGCTTCTGAAATTCGCCGCCGATTGCGGCGATTATCTGGTGGTCGGCGTCACCGCCGAAACGGGCTACGACTGGATGCTGCCGGCCGAGCTGCGGCTCGAAGGTGTGCGCGCCATCGGCGTGGTCGACCACGCCTTCCTGCTGCACGATGCTGCGGAGGATTTCATCGCGGCGCTGAAGCCGAATGTCGTTGTGAAAGGCAAGGAGCACGAGGGCGCCGACAATCCCGAAAAGGCGGTGCTCGACGGCTATGGCGGCCGCCTGGTGTTCTCCTCCGGCGAGGTTGCGTTCTCGTCGCTCGATCTGATCAAGCGCGAGTTCCGCGAATTCAATCCGTCGTCGATCGTCAAGCCGCTCGACTATCCGCGTCGGCATCGCTTCGAGCTGGCCGAACTGAAGAACGTGCTGGCCGGATTTCCCAAGCTGCGCGTGCTGGTGATCGGTGATCTGATCGTCGACGAATACATCGCCTGCGATCCGCTCGGCCTGTCGCAGGAAGCTCCGACCATCGTGGTGACTCCGGTGTTGCGCGAATTGTTCGTCGGCGGCGCCGGCATCGTCGCCGGTCATGCGGCCGGCATGGGCGCGCAGGTCGGCCTGCTCACCGTCGGCGGCGGCGACGCGATGGCGGACTTTGCCCAGGAGCGGCTGGCCTCCTACAACGTCGACGCCACGATCCTCACCGACGAGAGCCGGCCGACCACGACGAAGCAGCGGTTCCGCGCCGGCAACAAGACGCTGCTGCGCGTCAGTCATCTCAAGCAGCACGACGTCGATGCCGATCTGCAGACCCGGATGCTGGAGACGATCGAGCACCGGCTGCCGACGACTGATCTGGTGGTGTTCTCCGACTTCAATTACGGCTGCCTGCCGTCTCGGCTGGTCGAGGCGATCGGGCAGGCGTGCCGCGCCCGCGGCGTGCCGATGGTGGCGGACAGCCAATCGTCGTCGCAAGTCGGCGATATCTCGCGGTTCACCGAGATGCTGCTGATCAAGCCGACCGAGCGCGAAGCGCGGCTGGCGATGCGCGATTTCGATTCCGGTCTCGTCGTGCTGGTCGAAGCCTTGCGCGAAAAGGCACGCGCCAAGAACGTCATCCTGACGCTGGCAGCCGAGGGCCTGTTGGTGCACGCCGAGACCAGCAGCGCCGGCACGGTGGTGACCGATCGGCTGCCGGCGTTCAACACCGCACCGAAAGACGCGGCGGGCGCCGGCGACTCGTTCTTTGTCTGCGCCGCACTGGCGCTGGCGATCGGCACCGACATCTGGCGCAGCGCGTACTTGGCCTCGATCGCTGCCGCCTGCCAGGTCGGCCGAATCGGCAACATCCCGGTCACCGCCCGCGATATTATCCGGGAGCTCGACACGTGAGCGGCGGCGCCAAGGCGCTGCTGGTCGCGGCCGGCCTCGGCACGCGACTGGCGCCGCTCACCGACGTGCTGCCGAAGTGCCTGATGCCGATCGCCGGGCGCCCGCTGCTCGGGCTGTGGTTGCAGATGCTGAGCGAAGCCGGGTTTTCGGAGATCGTCGTCAATCTGCATCACCACGCCGATCTCGTGAGCGAGTACATCCGCCGCAGTCCGTGGGCGGAGCGGGTGATCCTTGCGCCCGAAACCACGCTGCTCGGCACCGCCGGCACGCTGCTGCGGCAGCGTGAGCGCTTCATGGACGGCCCGACGCTGTTCGCCCATGCCGACAATCTCAGCCTGTTCGATCCGCGCGCCTTCCTCGCCGCCCATGCGGGGCGCCCCCCAGATGCGGCAATGACGATGATGAGCTTCGTCACCGACCAGCCTCGGAGTTGCGGCATTCTCACGCTCGATTCGGCGGGACGCGTGCTGGAGATGGATGAGAAGTCGCAGCATCCCAAAGGCAATCTCGCCAACGCCGCGGTGTATATCGTCGAGCCCGAGGTGATCGATCTCATCGCCTCGCTGGGCAAACCGGTGGGC
>NZ_QTKI01000556.1:0-2401 GCF_010820945.1 Rhodopseudomonas sp. BR0C11 | reverse complement strand
GGGCGTGAAGATCCGAACCTGCGCGGTGTGGGCAGGGTCCTGCGGCGGCAGCACGAAGGTCGTTTCCGACAGATTGAACTCGCCGGCGATCGCCTGCATCTGCGCGCTCGACAGCCATTCCGCGTTGAGCACCACGGCGAGGGGATTGCCGCTGAACTGCTCGGCGGTGAACACGTCGACGGTTTCGAACTGCAGGCGCATAGTGGCTCCGGAAGATGACGAACGCGCGGTGCGGGAAGGGCGGCGGCGCGTTGAATGATGACGATCCGTGCTGGTCGCGGCGGTTGCGGCGTGGCATGGACGTGGCGCCATCGGGCGCTTGCCCGTCACCATACGATCGGGCCCTCGGGGAAACAATGAACCGTAACGCAGAGCATCTCGCCGGCCGCGCCGCGCCCGCCGTGTTTGTCGTGCTGTGGAGCACCGGCTTCATTGGCACCAAATACGCGCTGGCCGGTGCCGAGCCGTTGACCTACCTGTCGATCCGGATGATCGCGGTGGTGACGCTGATTGCGGTGATCGCGGCGATCGCACGGCCGCGCTGGCCGAACCTCACCGGCGTCGGCCACAGCATCGTCGCCGGATTGCGGGTGCACGGCGTGTATCTGGCCGGCACCTCGATCGCGATCGCGCATTCGGTGCCGGCGGGCCTGTCGGCCTTGATCCCGGGCTTGCAGCCGATCCTGACCTCGACGCTCGCCAATCGCTGGCTCGGCGAGCGGGTCACGCCGCTGCAATGGCTGGGGCTTGGGCTCGGTCTCGGCGGCACGTTGTTGATCCTGCACAGCCGCAGCCTGACCGGCGACATCGGCTGGGGCTGGCTCGCCTCGGCCTGTTCGCTGATCGGCATCACCATCGGCACGCTGTACCAGAAGCGGTTCTGCAGCGGCATCGATTGGCGCGCCGGCAACATCATCCAATTCCTCGCCGCGCTCGCGCTGTTCGCGGTCGGCGCCTTGCTGTTCGAAACCCGGGTGGTGAATTGGACCACCGAGTTCGTGCTGGCGGTCGGCTGGCTGGTGGTGGTGCTGTCGATCGGGTCGATCGGGCTATTGTACTGGCTGATCCGGCATTCCGCCGCGACCTCGGTCGCCAGCCTGTTTTATCTGGTCCCCGGCACCACAGCGCTGATGGCCTATGTGCTGTTCGGTGAAAAGCTCGACGTGGTGTCGATCGTTGGCATGGTGATCTGCGCGGCGGCGGTGTTTCTGGTCAACCGCGCCAAGGCGTAGAGGCGCAGGGCAGGCCGTCCTCGGTTGCCCTTTGCGCGCAGCAAAAAGCCCCCGGGCAGGTGCTCCGGAGGCTCTCGCTGGCCGACGCGGATGATCCGCTCAGCGCTTGGATTTCTTGGCCTTCTTCGCCTTCTTCGGCGCCGCCTTCTTGGCCTTCTTCACGGTCTTCTTGGCTGCCTTTTTGGCCTTCTTGGGCGCCTTTTTGGCGGCTTTTTTGGCCTTCTTGGCGGCCTTCTTCGGAGCTTTCTTGGCTGCCTTTTTGGCGGCCTTCTTGGTCGCCTTCGCGGCCTTCTTGGCGCCGGCCTTCACCTTCTTGGCGACTTTCTTGGCCGCCTTCTTGGCTGCCTTGCGCGCCTTCTTGACCACGGTCTTGGCTGCATCGGTGGCCTCGGTGATCACCTCGCCCACCTGCTCGATAATCGGCTTGTCGTCGTCCATATTGATCCCCCAAGGGTTTGCAGATAACCACGACGATAGCCGATTCGCGCAATTAGTAACGCTGCTAAGCGAAGTTGTTCAACGCTGACGCAGCTCGGCATAGGCCGAAAGCGCCCGCTGCCGGCCGGTTTTGTGGTCGACGATCGGCCGCGGATAGTTGCCGCCGAGCTCGATGCCGGCGGCGGCGAGTTCGAGCGGCGTCGCGGTCCACGGCTGGTGGATCAGGTTGTCGGGCAGGCCGGCCAGCTCGGGGACCCAGCGCCGGATGTAGCTGCCACCCGCGTCGAACTTCTCGCTCTGCAGCAACGGGTTGAACACCCGGAAATACGGCGCCGCGTCGGCGCCGCAGCCCGCCACCCACTGCCAGTTACCGGGATTGCTGCCGGGATCGGCATCGACCAGCGTGTCCCAGAACCACTGCTCGCCGAGCCGCCAGTCGATCAGCAAGTGCTTGACCAGGAACGAGCCGACGACCATGCGGACACGATTGTGCATCACCCCGGAGTACCACAGCTCGCGCATTCCGGCGTCGACGATTGGGTAGCCGGTGCGGCCGCGCTGCCAGGCGCTCAGCGCCGCCTCGTCGCTGTGCCACGGGAAGGCGTCGAACGCCGGCTGCAGATTGCGGGTCGCCAGATCCGGATGGTCGAACAGCAGATGCCGGCAGAATTCGCGCCAGCCGAGCTCGCTCAGGAATTTGTCGATGTCGGGCGCGATCGCCGGCCGCTCGG
>NZ_QTKI01000555.1:0-2410 GCF_010820945.1 Rhodopseudomonas sp. BR0C11 | reverse complement strand
TAAGTGAGCACCACCGAGGTTGCACCGGTGTCGATCACCATCGGCGCCGGCACGCCGTTGACCTTGGCGCTGACCGCGAACTCGCCGCCGGTGCCGCGCGGGATTTCGACCATGCGCGAACTGGCGGCTTCGGCCGCCGCGGTGGCGGCAGCGACGCGCTTCTTCAGCATCGTCGACATCGCATCACCGGCCGCGGAAATCCGCTTCGGGTCGCCATAGGCGACCACCGCGCCAGCGGTCCCGATCAGCACCATGAGCACGAGCAGAATGCGGCTCATGACGCACCCGAGAGAGCGCGCGCTAGGCGGGCGTGTCCGTCGCCGAGGCGCGGCGCCGGCGTGGCTGCGGCACATCCATGCCGGCGTCGGCCATCCGCTGCGGCAGGCCGGCCATGATGGCGAGCCGTTCGGCGCTGGCCATCCGCGGCCAGCGCGCGATCTCCGGCATGGTGCGGCCACAGCCGTAGCAGAGGTTGGTCTGCGGATTGATCATGCAGACCGCGATGCAGGGCGTTTCGATGCTCATGTCGGATGGTGGCTGACATTGGTCGCCTCCCGCAAGTCCCGATCTTACAATCCGGTGCCGGCGTTCATGATCGGCTGCCGGCGCGCGCGGGCGGTCTCGGAGGTGGTGACCGAGTCCGGCTGCAGCGGCGGCGCCTCGTCGGCGAGCGGCGCCAGTGCCGACATCACCCGCTCGGGCGGGAAGGTGACGATCACTTCGGTGCCGATCCGCAGTTTGGATTTCAGCGTGAAGGTGCCGCCGTGCATGTCGATCAGGCTCTTGGCGATCGGCAGGCCGAGGCCGGCGCCCTGTTCGGCGGATTTGATCGAGTTGGAACCCTGGCCGAACGAGGCCAGCACGATCGGGATCTCCTCCTCGGGAATGCCGGAGCCGGTGTCCTTGACGCTGAGATACTGGCCGCCGGATGCCGTCCAGCCGGCCTTCAGCCAGATCTCGCCGCCCTGCGGGGTGAACTTGATCGCATTCGACAACAGGTTGAGCACCACCTGGCGTACCGCGCGCTCGTCGCCCCAGATCCGCGGCATGCCCTGTTCGAACACTTCGTGGATGGTGATGCCGCGGCTGGACGCGCGCAGCTTGAGCAGGTGATGACAATCGGTCACCACATGCACCAGCGAGATCGCTTCCTCGTTCAGCTCGTAACGGCCCGCTTCGATCCGCGACAGGTCGAGGATCTCGTTGATCAGGTTGAGCAGGTGGACGCCGGAATTGTGGATGTCGGCCGAGTAGTCCTTGTAGGCCGGCACCGCATGGGCGCCAAAGATCTCGCTCTTCATCACTTCCGAAAAGCCCAGAATGGCGTTGAGCGGCGTGCGCAGCTCGTGGCTCATCTGCGCCAGAAAGCGCGACTTGGCGACGTTGGCGGCTTCGGCGCGATGGCGGGCCTCGTCGGAGATCGCCTTGGATTGTTCGAGCTCCGCGATCAGCACGTCCTTCTCGGCGCGCGCCTGCAGCGTCGCCAGCGTGGTCGAGTGCAGCCGGTGGGCGAGCAGGGCGAAGTAGCCTTCCGCCGCGACGGTCAGCGCCGCCAGCACGTATTTGTCGAACGATCCGCTCAGCGCGAAGTTGACCGCGATCGCGGCGGTCACCGGCATCGTCGCGGCCAGCGCGGCGATCGGCAGGCTCGCGGCCAGCATCGACGACACCGCCACCACCAGCAGCATCAGGAACATCAGGAGCGTGCTGGAGACGACGTTGAGTTCGGTCGGGTGGATCAGGATCGCGGTCCACGCCAGGCCGTACAGCAGGTCGAGCAGGATAAAGCGTCGCCGCCAGGTGCGGGTGCGCGGCACCGAGGCCGGCTCCTGGAGGAAGCGGTTGCAGTTGCGGATCACCACGGCGTGGATGCTGAGCATCGCCACCGTCCAGGCACCCGCCGGCAGCGGGTCCATCCAGATCCCGAACAGCACGCCGGTGACGACCACCAGCAGCATCACCACGTAGGAGGCGGACAGCCGGGTCTCGGCATATTGCCGGACCAGTTCGTGGTCGAAGGCGGGGCGGGTGCCGCTGGTCGAGGTCAGGCGGTCGCGCGCCTCGCGCACCCGCTGTGCCGCCGCGCGCCGGTTGCGCGCCGGCGCGGCCACCGGAGGCTCAGCCGGAAGCTGGAAGACTTCAGGCTTTTCGGCGGACTCACTCATCAACCAACACAAATCCTGCGCGAGAACGCGCGCGGTTTCCCCAGCCTATATCTGGCCACAAATCCTTAAGAGCAGCCTTAGAGGGAAAATTATTCCGGTTAACAGCTGGCTAACAATCGCGGTGAACGAGCCGTGAAAACCGCGATTGCAGCCCTGTTCCGCGTTGGCTCAGCGCTCCAGTCGCGCCAGCAGGCTGGAGGTGTCCCAGCGCCGGCCGCCCATCTTCTCGACCTCGGCGTAGAAGG
>NZ_QTKI01000554.1:0-2361 GCF_010820945.1 Rhodopseudomonas sp. BR0C11 | reverse complement strand
GTTCGTGCCAGCCGCGCGGGCCGCTGCGCCGGGTCAAGGTCGAGGCGGCGCCATGATCGGGATGATCATCACCGCCACGATTTCGGTCGCGCTGATCATGGTGCTGCTGGTGCTCGCCGGCACCTTCACCTGGGTGGAGCGGCGGCTACTCGGCTTCGTGCAGGAGCGTTACGGGCCGAACCGCGTCGGTCCGTTCGGGGCGCTGCAATGGGTTGCCGACACGGTGAAGATCCTCACCAAGGACTCCTGCACGAAGCCGAGTAGCCGCCGCTCCACCCTGGTGAAGGTGCCGGCCGTCGCGGCGACGCCGGTGCTCGCCGGCTTCGGCGTGGTGGCGATCGGTGACGGCTGGGCGCTGTCCTCGGTCGATGTCGGACTATTGTTTTTGCTCGGCATGCTGGGGCTGACGGCTTATGCCGCCGTGCTCGGCGCCTGGGCATCGAACAACCGGTTCTCGCTGCTCGGCGGCATGCGCGCCGCAGCGCAGATGCTCGCCTATGAGGTGTTCCTCGGCCTGTCGCTGATGGGCGTGGTGATGATCGCTGGCTCGTTCTCGATGGCCGAGATCGTCGAGGCGCAGCGCAGCGTCTGGTTCGTGCTGCTGCAGCCGCTCGGTATGGCGCTGTTCACCATCGCGGGCGTCGCCGCCGCGCACCGGCTGCCATTCGACCTGCCGGAATCCGAGAACGATCTGATCGCCGGTTTCATCACCGAATACACCGGCATGTCGTTCGGCCTGTTCTTCCTCGGCGAATATCTCGCGGTGCTGCTGGTGTCGGCCCTTGCAGTGACGCTGTTCTTCGGCGGCTGGCTCGGGCCGTGGCTGCCCGGCCCGGTCTGGTTCGGGCTGAAGACCGCGGCGATCGCGGTCGCGTTCGTCTGGATCCGCGCCACGCTGCCGCGGCCGCGCTACGACCAGCCCCTGAGCTTCGCCTGGAAGGTGGCGCTGCCGCTGTCGCTGCTCAATCTGATGCTGACCGGTATCGTCGTGGTGGCGAGGAGCGCGTCATGATCGGATTCGGATGGCTCGAAGCGCTGTTGCGGGTCGGCCGCAAGCTTTTCGTCAAGCCGGAGACGCAGCTCTATCCGGAAGTGAAGCCGAAGCTGTATCCGCGCGCCCGCGGCCGCATCGTGCTGACCCGCGATCCCGACGGCCAGGAGCGCTGCGTCGCCTGCAATCTGTGCGCGACGGTGTGTCCGGTCGGCTGTATCGATCTTTCCAAGGCGGTGGCCGACGACGGCCGCTGGTATCCGGAGCACTTCCGCGTCAACTTCGCCCGCTGCATCTTCTGCGGCTTCTGCGAGGACGCGTGTCCGACGGCGGCGATCCAGCTCACACCGGACTACGAATTGTCGGAATGGCGCCGCGACGCGCTGGTGTACGAGAAGCACGACCTCTTGATCTCGGGCGAGGGCAAGGTGCGCGGCTATCGCTACTGGTCGTTCGCTGGCAAGGCGATCCCCGGCAAGGACAAGGGCGAGGCCGAACACGAGGCGCCGCCGGTGAACCTGAAGGGGCTGCTGCCATGAGTTCGCTGCTTGCGATCTATGCCGGCGCCTTCGCGCTGATCTCGGCCGCACTGTCCGTGACGCGGCCGAACGCGGTGCATGCGCTGCTGTATCTGGTGGTGACGTTGCTGGCGTTGGCGGTGTGCTTCTTCGCGCTCGGCGCGGCGTTCGCCGCCGTGCTGCTGATCATGATCTATGCCGGCGCCATCGTGGTGCTGTTCGTGTTCGTGGTGATGACGCTGCCGATCTCACCGGAGGCGATAACCCGCGAGCGGGCGCTGCTGCGCGGCGCCTGGCCGATCCCCCTCCTGATGTCGGTACTGATCGTCGCGCCGTTCGTGTTTGGCGAAATCGGCCTGAAGGCCACCGGCCAGCCGGCGCCGGTGTCGGCCCAGGAGGTTGGCAAGTTGCTGTTCGGGCCGTGGGCGCTTGCGATTGAGCTCGCATCGCTGCTGCTGCTCGCCGGCTTGCTCGGCGTTCGCCACATCGGTCGCAACGACCGTAGCCCGAGGAGCGGATCATGACCGGCTCCGACCTGATCGGCATCATGATCCTGGCCGCCGGCCTGTTCGCGATCGGCGTGTTCGGCGTGCTGGCGCGCCGGGGCATGATGTTTCAGCTCGTGGCGCTGGAGGTCGCGCTCAGTGGCCCGGCGCTCGGCTTCATCGCGGCCGGCGCTTATCACGCCGATCCCGAAGGGCAGGGGATGTTCATCCTGGTGCTGACGCTGGCCGCCGCCGAAGTCGCGGTCGGGCTGGCGTTGTTCCTGCGTCTCCGCCGGCTCACCGGCACTGACGACAGCGATGCCATCAGCGGGCTGAAGGGGTGAGCATCTGTCTCTAATACACATCT